>QMSU01000109.1 GCA_003650975.1 Thermoplasmata archaeon | reverse complement strand
GTGAGCGAGATTGAATCCCAGTTTGCCGAAAAGGGAAAACAGTGCAACAAATCCGTAGGCAAAACCGATGATTCCGTACTCCCACGGCTGCATATAGAGGGCAATGAATTTCAATCCGATGTACCCGAGTATCCCATTGGCGAGCTGGGTGGCAATAATGAGTGCTGATTTCCGGGCAATCACAAGGGTAATGCATCCGGCATTTAAATAGTGTATGAAATGCGCTGCACCGTGAAATGGCCCGGAGCCATCCTCATTTTCATTTACCGAACAGTCTCTCGATTTTTTCTACCGGATATGTGTTTATCACATCGTTCTTTTCGGCCCATCCTCTTCTGGCGACCGCCACGCCATACTCATAAAATTGCAGATGCTTCCTCTGGTGGGCATCTGTTCCTATGGAGAGTTTTACCCCCATTTCAACGGCCATTCTCACGTGCACATCGTTCAAATCGAGCCGCTCTGGATAGGCATTGATCTCCAGAACCACGCCGTTATCCCGTGCTGCCTCCAGAACCTTCGTCATATCAACCTTTATGGGCTCCCGCTTCTGGATTATTCTGCAGGTGGGATGTGCGATGATGTCCACCACCTCATTTTCAATTGCCCGTATAAGACGTGAGGTCATGCTCTTTTCATCCATTCTGAAAGCGGAGTGAATGCTCGCCAGCACCACATCCAGCTCCTCCAGCACCCGTGCATCCATATCAATACTCCCATCCTTCAGTATGTTCACTTCTGTTCCGTGAAAGATGTGAATGTCATCATATTTTTCTCTGAGGGAGTTTATCTCCTTTGCCTGTTCCAGCAGCCGTTTCTCATCCAGCGCCCCTGCAACCGGCAGATTTCCGCTGTGGTCGGTGATGGCGATGAATCGGTGGCCGAGATGTCGCGCCGCCTCCACCATCTCCTCAATGGTATGCGCACCATCGCTCCACTGCGTGTGCATCTGCAGGTCCCCCTTCACCTCTTCGTATGCCACAAGATGCGGAAGGTTTCCGGCCATGGCCGCCTCAATTTCCCCGCGGTTTTCCCTCAGTTCGGGGGGAATCCACTGCATACCCAGTGTGCGATAGATTTCCTCCTCGTGGACCCCCGCAACCGCTGCATCGCCTCTGAACAACCCGTATTCATTGAGTTTGTATCCCTGTTTGATGGCAATTTTTCTCATGGCCACATTGTGTTCCTTGCTCCCGGTGAAATACTGCAGCGCCGAGCCGAAGCTCTTCTTTTCCACAATCCTCACATCGATCTGGATGCCGGAGTCCAGGCGCACCGATGACTTGGTGATTCCCTTTGCAAGCACTTTTTCCACGTTCTTCATATTCGTGAAAATATCCATGACCTTTTCCGGATGGGAGGATACGGCAAGGATGTCAATATCCCCTATGGTTTCCTTTCTCCTCCTTATGGAGCCCGCCAGCTCGATCTTTTCCACGTGGGGTTTGAGTATTTCCAGCACCCTCCGTGCCTCGGGGAGAATGTATCCCAGCAGGAAGCGATGCTGCCGTCCACGGGCCACCGCAATGTTTTCCAGAATATTCTGTTCCACCTTTTCCCCGAAACCCTTCAACTGGCGTATCCTCCCCTCCCGGGCCGCCCGTTCGAGATCATCGAGCGTTTTTATGCCCAGCGTTTCGTAGAGTGTTTTCACCATTTTCGGGCCGATGCCCTCCACCGAGGTCAGTGCCCTGATGTCAACGGGAATCTGCTCGCGCAGTTCCTCGAGTTTGCGCAGGCTCCCGCTCTCCAGATATTCTTTGATTTTGCCTGCAATGGCCTTCCCCACTCCGGGTATCTGCTCCAGTTTGTTCTGCGAGGCGAGTTCCTCGATATCAGTGCCAAGGCCCTCAATATTCTGCGCTGCCTTTCTGTAGGCCCGTGGCTTGAATTCCACACCCTGTATTTCGAGCAAATCAGCGATTTCATACAGAACCGAGGCAACCTCTTTATTTTTCATTTACTACCATATCGGGCAGTGCATTAATAATTTTTTATGGCCGAAAGGCAGTTCCAGATGCGGGCACCCTATTCTCTTTTTACCCTTCCCATCGCTTGAGAGCACGTGCATCTCTTTTCACCTCTCCTATTCTGAGAGTTATGCCAAAATGGTTGCAAAGAAAACATTTTAATCGGATGGCGCATAAGATGGTAATGAAAACGGTGCTCCTCATGGTTGCATTCATGGTGTTCGTGGCCGTTGCCGGCTCCGCACGGGCCGACGTCACCATGGCCTACTTTTATGCCGATGACTGCGTGCCGTGTGATGAACTGCACCCCTTTATGGAGGAGCTGGAGAATCTCTCATACGTCACCATTGAATCATATAAAATCTCCTCTGATCCCTATCGTCCAAATGAAAACGATAGCCTGCTTGCCGATATTTCGTATGCGTATCATTCAGTGGATAATGTCCCCATGGTTTTTCTTGCCAACCAGTGGTTTTATTTTGGTGTGGAGGGGCAAATGGAGCTCACCAAGGAAAAACTTCTCGCAACAGTTGACGAGCTGAAGGAGTACGAGGTGGAGAGCCCGATAAAGGACGGGAAATTGCAGTATCCGAAACCCGTATCCGTACTTCTGGTGTACAACACTTCAAAACATGAGCGTGTGGCAGATGCGGTATCTGCACTGGAGGAGAACATATCATTTGTACGAATCGCCACGCTTGACATACGGTACCCTGAGAACAGGAGTGTTTTTGCCCATCTCCCGCAATCGAAAACACCCGTGGCATTCATTGGGGAACAGAACTATTCCCTGGACAACCTCTCGTATCTGGTGGAGAGCGCAGCGAAATACGAAAAAATCGGTATCGATTTTCCCGCGGCATATGAGGAAAAACCCATCTGCATCCTGTTTTTTTACAAATCAACCTGCAGCTCCTGCCTCTCTGTGAAGGCGAAACTGGAAACCCTTGCAGGAAAATATCCCCTCGAAATAACCGAATATGACATCATCGAGAGCAAAAACAATGACCTCCTCCTCGCATATTACGACAGCTACAACATCACCCGTTCGCACAATACCAACATCTTCATAGGAGACCGCTACTTCTACAGCGAGAGCCAGCTCCACGAGGTGGAGAAAATTATCAAGGCACATCTCGGTACGGGACTTGAATGCCCGGAGGCAGGAGAGGCGAACGCTGAGAAATTGCTGGAAGGGTACACGCTCCTCACCGTCATTCTCGGGGGACTCCTGGACGGCATCAACCCGTGCGCCTTTGCCACCCTCGTGTTTTTTATCGCATATCTTGAAAGGGCGAGGAAGGAGGCCATCATCCCCATAGGACTTTCCTTTTCGGCGGGCATCTACATCTGCTATCTGATGATAGGTATCGGCCTTCTCGAATTCATGAACGTGGTGAGGCAGACGGTGTCGCTCTATCTGTACTTCGGCGTGGGCGTGATGGCCCTCATCCTTGGGGTATTCAGCATTGTTGATTTCTTTTCCATACGAAGGGGCAGAACTGCGGTGCTGCAACTCCCTCTCTTTCTCAAAAAACGGAGGGGCCGCATCATCCGGCACATCACCGAGGATAAGAAAATAACTGTGCTGGCCCTCATAGCACTTGCCGTGGGTTTTGCCATCTCGGCCCTTGAATTTGCCTGCACCGGCCAGGTGCTCATTCCGGTGATCACCGTGATACAGGGTGCCACCTCCCTCAGGGCTGTGGCAGTACTCTACCTCGTGATATACACTGCCCTTTTCATACTCCCTCTGCTCATCCTCCTGGCACTCTTCCACGTGGGCTATTCCTCAACCCGCATCGGGGAGATGCAGAAAAAGAGTTACGGGTATGCCAAACTGTTCATAGGCATATTCCTGCTCTCACTGGGAATCATCATGCTCCTTTACTTCTTCGGTTTCATCTCCCTTCACTACGCCTTCGGATGAACCGATGGGCTCGCATATGAGAGCCCGGTCCTTCACCCTGAAAACATGGAACGCCCGTTCCCCCCGCAGCCCCTCCTCCAGTTTTTTCCTTATCTTCCAGTATTCCCTTGGTGCCACGGAGAATCGCAGGGTTACCTTCCCCGCACCAAGCTCTCTGAGCATCCGATGGAGAGAGGGATGGCTGAAACTGCAGACACCCCGTTTCACATATCCCCTGAGAAATGCGGATTCATACCGCGTCTCCGAGGTGAGAAGGTTCCTTCTTTTCCCCGTTTTCAAAAGGCCCCCGTCAAATCCCAGTATTCCCGCAAGATTTTCAAGCAGGCCCGCCCTCACCACCGTATCATCCACCTCGTACACATGATCCAGAACGGTGCCGGTTTCAGGTACATCCGTGGATTCGTCCTCATCCGTCACCCTCTCCTCTGAAGGAAGGGATACCGCGGATACGCTGCATCCTGCAAGAGAGCCGGTGTACAGGGCAAGACGGTTGAGTGAGAAATGCAGGGATGTGTATTCCTTCTCGCCCTCAATCATTATCTCATTTCTGGAGATTCTCGGTGGTAATTCGAATGCAATGGCATCCGTCTTTTTTCGGTAACGTTCATACACTCTCGCCGGGTTGGGGCGCAGTGTCTCAAAGGTTCGTTTCTTTTCCTCCGGCCCTCTTGATGGGTCGGAGAACACGCACTCGGCGCCAATCGCACCCACTATGTTCTCATCAAATGCATCCCCCTCGAGTATGGTGCAGTTGCGGGAATCCGTGGCAGCCATATTGAGCATGGCGAGCCGTGCCCTGAATGGATCTATCTCCACACCCACCGCATGTGATGCGTACCGTGAAAAATAGATGAGCTGGATGCCGAGACCACAGCTGACATCAGCAATGCTCTCGTCACAGATCCTCTTTGCCCGGTATTCTGCAACAGGGGGAGGTGTGGCATATCGCAACCCTTCCTCATCAAAAAAGAGTACTGATGCCAGTTCCCCGAATTTATCCCTTGCCTTTATCCTGCATTTTGCCAT
>QMSU01000108.1 GCA_003650975.1 Thermoplasmata archaeon | reverse complement strand
TCACCGAGGTACAGGAATGTTTTTCCCCCTATCTGTTCATGGCACAGCAGGTCCACCTGGGGAGCAGGATTGCCCATAATCTGGCCCGATTCATGATAGGGGTGAATGTCCTCAACCGGTTCCATCCAAGTGCCGAACATGTTTTTACCCGACAGGGTCACACCGTTATTGATGGGATGCATCTTCAACAGGGGGATGTTGATGATATACTCCGCCTCGGTGACACAAGTGGGAAGCGTCCTCACCGTGCCATCGGCAAAATAAATTTTCTCTGTGCTCGCAACCACCTTTTCACGACCGGGCGCGCCACCGGTGCTGTCAGCAAAGTGCACGCCGGGAAACTCCGGTACCGGTGAATCTGCAGGATACTCCTCATAATACACACGGTTGTAGAACCAGTTCGGTATGGGACGGGATGCATCGTATATGGTGATGTCCTCCTGTGGTACGCCGGCAACATTCACCAGCTGCCGGAGCAGTGCCTTCACCACATAGGGACTTGCATCCCTGTCATTGTCCTCGCGGGTGTAGGGATTTCCATACGACCAGCAATTGTTCATGTTGATTTTGATAGCTATGCGCTCCCCCTGCTGGTATCTGATTTCGCCTTTGCCATGCATTTCATTGAAATGGGTGAACAGTGCGTCCCACGAAGCGCGTTCATCCTCCTCTCCCGTGAGGGCCCTGAGTGCGGAAGAGAACATCTGTGTGATGACCGTCTGATTGTTATTTTCGGCCTCCCACCAGTAGCCGCTCTGTTCCGACTCGGTGGCGTCGGGATTCCACACCCATACCACCCTTCCCGGATGTATACCCACGGGCGTTCCCATGGGATCCTTTGCCACAGGTGTCCAGTGGGGAGCACTTGTCTCCGCATCAAAAAAACCGCTTCCGAATGCCATTCCACCCACCATGACAACCATCAGCACCGCGGGAACAAGAGAGGCCATCTTCACCTTCACCTGCCGCAGCCACAGGGAAATTCCGATGAAAAGAACGCTCCAGTAGGCAATATAGCCCAGGGCCACCGTTCTTGAAATTTGCTGGCATGGATACTGATACCGGTGGGGGGCAGGGACCGTTCTTATCAGGAACCATATCAGGCAGGAGATACCGGCAATATGAAAAAGAATTCCTCTGAGATTTGTCACTTTCGCGAGCAATTTTTTCCTGCCGGTTTTTTTCATGTGAGAATACATTGCAACGAGTATTATAAATGTTATCGCCACACGATATTCCAGATGCTCCATGATTGTGAAAAATTTTAATAACCTCCCCTCATTTCGTGTTAAGCAGGGGTAGCCAAGCCAGGTCAACGGCGCAAGGTTGAGGGCCTTGTCCTGTAGAGGTACGCGAGTTCAAATCTCGTCCCCTGCACTCCTTTTCACTGGACGCTATGATTTCTTTTTAAATTCCGCAACGCTGAAAAAACCGCTTTTCCCTGATTCCTGCACAAGTCGCATCCTATTGCTACCAAAGAAAAAGGGTGCGTATCTGCCCTCTCCTTCTTTCCACTCCAGTTTTAATATCCACCATGGACCCACGCCATTTTCCCACGTACCCCAGTATGTATCGGTGGCATTTGCTATGAAAAACGAGTTGTTTGAGTAAAAGGTAATTTCAATATGCTGTGATTCGTTTACCCACGTTCCATAATATCTACTATCGGGTATTTTACTGATAATGCCGTCATGGAGTATCGGATTGAGTGTAAAAGCGATATAACCGTTGAAAATGAGTAGCATGCTGACTCCAGCAATAATAACAGCCCTCACCGGTATTTCTAAGCCCTGTTCCGTATGGAAATAGTCCTTTACATGGGGTTTGCGCAGATAGTATATGATATAAATTGGAATTATAGTGCCTAAAAAATTTAAACTTATAACCGAATATGTCATCGAATTTATTTGAAATAAGACAGAGGCAAATCTTGCCCATTCCCTTCCAGAGAGGAGTCCATATGAAAGTAAAAGAGATATGGGCACCATGATAAGAGTATATACAACGAGAAACTCAAGTATGGGAAAACCAAATACTTCGGTGGCAATCTCCTCCATTGATTTATCATACACATATGGCAGCAGGAGAATTAAACCGGCAATGAGAATGATAACGGCAATAACTTGTAATGCTGCAAGAATGGTAACTCCTCGCGGTCGTATCCTGTTTCCTTCGATAATATGGCGGCTGTGTTCGTCCTGTGGAAAGGTAAACTTTCCCATAAAACCACAGTTCGGGCATGTGAGACGCCGTTTTTCACCTGGTTTTCCCTCAGCAGTAAGTATGTGGTTGCATGCGGGGCAACTAATCTTTTTTATCATACTATTAATAAATATGGTATGGTTTTTTTATGTATTCGGTATTTCTCAGCCTCCGTTATTAGTTTTGCATATCAGTGAATGTTTCTCCAGTGCTATTTTCACAGTTCTATCATTGACTTATATAGTTCTATTATTGACTTATAACCTTTATATACTCCGCCGGCGGTTAAAGGTCAGACGCAGGACGAGGGTGGGTAAATCAATCCCTTTTGTCTCTCTCATGCCTCCTCTGGTTTATCATCCCCCTCGTCCAATGCCTCCATTATCATGTCATCCTTTTTCTCAACATAAAAAGAGATAGCGTGATTGTCAGTGCCACCGCATATGCTGCAGCGCTTCCCACCCATATGCCTGCCGCGGGATAGAAGAAATGAATGCACACTCCATAACTCATCACACTCAGCGTTCCGAGAATCATTGCCTTGCCCATGCTGCCTGTAAATGCCGGTCCATGTTCCCGGATAAATATCAGCATTGTTGAGAGGAAAATGGCGGGGAACACTGAAAAAATGCCGCTCATCATCTCCCCGATATTTGCCAGGGCCACTGCGATGGCTATGACAATGCCGGCGAACACACCACGAAACAGCAGTTTTGTGGCGCTGTAGTGAACAGCAACCCTTCCAGAGGACGGGACCCTTTTCCTTTTTTCCAGAAAGAAAAATGCGGAGAGCATCACCGCAAAATAGACGACCATTGAAAGGGCGATATTCTCCAGCTCAGCCATATAGAGAATAAACGAGAGCAGCATCCATATGAAAAGCGAGAGAGCAAGTGCACCGTACACCGATCGATGGGCGAGAAGCGAAAAGATGAACAGGAACACAATATTGATTCCCATTTCCGCAGGAACGACCACTGCTGCACGTGCCGCAAAGGCAGTGCCCTTATTGAGTGCAATAAACAGGAATGCCACCACAATGGTGGAGGGAAGCGTACCCAGAATTCCACCCGCCTTCGTCCCGTACCGCTCCGCCAGCACCGTGATGAGAATGACCACCCCACATGAGAAGAGGAACGGAGCAATGAGCTGAAAAAGGAGCGATGGCATGAAAATGATATGCTCGATATATAAAATGTTTTTCTGTATGTGCCAGCGGGAAAAGGTGTGCCCGAAATGTGGAAGCCACAAAAGTTGCGTGAATGCGTATCGTCTCCGGATAGTTCATCTCTGAGTCACACTTAACACTTATAAACAGGTGCGAGATTATTGGATGGTGAAAGAATGAAAATAGGAGCAGGAATTGTGAGTATAATGGGAGTCATGCTTTTGATCTCCTCGGCGTTTGCCGGGATTGACGCCCCTTTTCTGGGTACTGGGGAGGGAGAAACAGAGGATTCCATCACTCTTTCCATTGACTTTTCCGAGCCGAAAATAACCTATGAGAAAGGATATGCCCGTATCACATACACAGATGATGACATGAGCTATCTTTCTGAGGAGGGAGCTCCGCTCATGCCCTACAAAACGGAGGTGCTGACATTCCCCCTGGGCACAAAAATCACCGATGTGGTGGTGGAGCTGAAGGGCCAGTATACGCTTACACTCTCTCAGAAGGTGGCACCCGCTCCCGCTCCTCTTCCAGCCAACATGCAGCATGTGCACAGAGAGATATGGGAGGGCGGTATCTATCAGAGTACCGGCCGCTATCCCGGGGAATGGGCCACTCACACCATCAGCATTGGAAGGGAGGGAGACCGGCAGGTTGTTATTCTTTCCATTCAGATGTATCCGGTGCAATACGCACCACAGGAAAATATGCTTCACTGTATCGGGGGGGCCACCATCAGGGTGAGTTACGAGGTAAATCCCTCACCACTTCCCGCGACAGATGCATATGACCTGGTTATCATTGCCCCTGAGAAATTCAGCGGCGCCCTGGCTCCGCTCATAACGCATAAGGAATCGTATGGTATTGCCACAAAGCTGGTGACGCTTGAGGAGATTTACAGTGGCACCTACTTTTCGGTGCAGGGCAGAGATGATGCAGAAAAAGTGAAATACTTCATAAAGGATGCCATCGAGGAGTGGGGCATAGAGTATGTGATGCTTGTGGGAGGAAGGCACGGCGGCATTATGGAAGAAAAATGGTGGTGCCCTGTGAGATACTCGTATCTGGACGATGGTTCGGATGAGGATCATTTCCTCTGTGATCTGTATTTCTCCGACATTTACAAGTATGAAGAGGGCCAGCCGGTCTTCGATGACTGGGACAGCAACGGCAACGGTGTGTTCGGTGAATGGGGCTGGAGGGGAAAGGATGTTATCGATATGTATCCAGATGTGTATGTGGGACGGCTTCCCTGCAGAAACACCTATGAGGTGGGCGTCATGGTGGAAAAAATAATCACCTATGAGACCACCGCGAGCGGCCAGAGCTGGTCGAAGAAATTTGTGGGTGTCGGCGGCGACACCTATCCTGATCAGGGTGACCTCTCCTATTATGAGGGCGAACGTGCCACCGAAGCGGCATTCAATTATCTGGACGGATTCCAGGCGGAATTTCTGTGGACATCCACCGGTGCACTCACCAGTGCCGATGATATCATACAGGCAATAAACGAGGGCTGTGGATTCCTCCATTTCTCCGGCCACGGCAATCCCATGAGC
>QMSU01000107.1 GCA_003650975.1 Thermoplasmata archaeon | reverse complement strand
CCTTCTTCTCTCCTCCGATGCTCCTTGCCCTTTCCATTTTCACCTTCGCTTTTATGTCAACCAGCGGGTCGAAGTCGATTGCGGTAATACGCATTTTTCCCCATGAAGGTACGGGAGCAGCATGCGGTTCCTTTCCTTCCCTCAGATGCACGATTTCCGGGACATCACTCCCATTATGCAGGGGGCTGGAAAGCCATGGCATATATCGTATTGCACTCAGCACCACATGCATTTTTCCCGGGAGCACGTTTCCCCACCAGTTAAACCGTGCATCGCAGGTGGAACGCAGCGCATCCAGCGAATACATCTGACTTTTCTCAATGTCATTGTAGTGAATGGCGATATTTCTGCTGTTATCGAGTGTCACTCCGAATCGGTTGCGGGAGAGCAGGCACCGTGCCACCCTGTTTTCCCTGGAATATTCCATCTTTATGCCGTATCTGTTGTTGAACACTGTGTTCTCTGTGATGGTGTTGTCATTGCTCTCAATCAGTCGTATGCCGAAACTCCCATAACTTACGGTGCAGTTGGTAATGATGTTCTGTGATGAGCGAAGCAGAAAAATGCCTCCCTGATTGTTGTTGTTTTTGTAGATGGTGCATGAGTCCACGATGTTCTCCGATGCATCTTCAAGATGGATGCCCACGCCGCAGGTGTGGACCGTGCAATTCTTCACCACGTTTTTATCGCCTGCAATTTCTACGCCCAGCCCGCATTTATACACATGACATCCCTGTACATCATTGTTGTCCTTCAGTACCACCCCTCCGCCGCATGTATGCACGGTGCAATTCCTGATTATCGCATTGCGGGCCACTATGCCGTATCTCCCGCGGTACACCGTACAGTTCTCTATTCGGGCATCTCTTCCAGTGACAGAAATGATGGTGCCGCTGGCATTGGTGCATGAGATGTGTTTCACCACAATTCCATCTGCAATCATCTCAATTGCGGTGTCACCCATCCCATCTATGATGACAGTGCCTGTTCCCACCAGGGTGATGCTTTTGTTTATCATCAGATTCTCGCGATAGAGCCCCTCTTTTACATGAATGATATCACCGGCATGGGCGGCATCTATTGCATCCTGGATGCGCTCTCCATTTTCCACAATTATCTCATCCGAACCGTACAGGGGAGTGAGGGGAATCAAAAGGAGCAACGATGCAACAGCAAGAACTATCCTCTGCACATCATTATAGAGCACAAACTATTAAATGTTTGCTCACCGTGGGGTCATCTGACAGTGAATAAAACCGTCACCACCATGCATCGAGCGTTGCCTGACCCTCCGAGCCACCGGAAGGCGGTATTTCCCTTTTCGGTTTCTCCCTCCTGCGTGGGGTGCCCTCGAGCATCTCCTTCAATCGCTGTATCTGAGAGAGCATTTTCCTTTCCTTTCGCCTGCTGCTCCAGTAATATGCCTCATCCCGTGAGCCCCGCATGATAAGAATGTATACCTCTCCTGGCAGACCCCCTCTGGCAGTCCTTCCCCGTCGCTGAATATGGCGAATGGCCGATGGCACCGGTTCGTAGAACAGCACCAGGCTTGTGGCCGGTATGTCGATGCCCTCCTCGCCTATGCTGGTGGATATGAGCACGTTGTATGCGCCATCCCTGAATGCCTGTATCACCTTTTTCTGCTCATCCTGGCTCATGCCGTCGCCGCTCCCCTTTGCCTGCCCGATGAATTTTGCGGCACGTACACCGGGCATGCGATTCAGCTCGTTGAAGAGGACATCGATGGTGTCACGATACTCGGCAAAGACCATCACCCGGGCATCCCTCTTCTTTGCAAAGTGCCGCCCCACAATTTCTCTGGTGAACGTAAGTTTTGGATTGCTCAGCTCTACATATGCAAGCGCCCGTTTCACCTCCTGATAATGGGCATTTTTCCGCAGCCTCTTTGCCGCCTTTGAGGTATCCTTCTCGATTTTTTTGAGGTATGTCTTTGCCGCCTCCACACCCTGGCTTGTGAGCATATCACTCAGATGATAGACCTTTATGAGGGTGGAGACCACGCTCACGGCGCCGTAGAGGCTTTTCCCGCCCTTTGCAAGCCTCTGCTGAAGCTTTTTCTGTGCATCAATGAGCATCTTTTTGGTGACCCGCTTCGGGGAGGTGGGAAGCTTGTAGTATTTGTTCAGTTCAATCAAAAAATCAGCCTTGAGGGCCTCTATCCGTGCGGCCATGGCCTTCATCTCGGGGGGCATATCAATCATTTTCCACCGGATGATTCTGGGCGGGAGATACGGTTTCACATCGGGGTCGTCTTCCGTTCTCACTTCAATGGCCTCGATGCCCAGATGGGTTATCACCTCTTTCAGCCGTGCGGCATCGCTTCTCGGAGAGGCAGTGAGGCCGAGTATCTGCACACCATGCAGCACGCACTCCTCCGCTATGGGAACATAGGCATAATTTCCCACCGCACGGTGTGCCTCGTCGAAGATGACCAGGCTGAATTCACCCATATCAATTTCGTTCAAATCGTTTGCAATTGTCTGGGGTGTGGCCACAATGGCCTGCGCCCTCCGGTAGATTTCCCCTCTTTCTCCCTTTTTTGTTTTCTCTCCTGTTATCAGAAACACATCATCCAGCGTGGTGAGTTTCAAAAGGGATGCATGGTGCTGTTCGCACAGCGGCTTTGTGGGAGCCAGAAACAGCACCTTTCCATGGGGGATGCGATGGGCAATCACCATGAATGCAATGACCGTTTTTCCGAGCCCCGTGGGAACCACCACCAGTGCATTTCTGTCCTTTACGGCATTGAAAATGTTGAGCTGGTACGCTCTTTTCACAATGGTATGGGGGCGGATATAGTCCATCTCGATAAATTCGGGGCCCATTTAGTGAAAAACGTGCGTGATTATATAAACGTGCGTATCCTGCTACGTTTTCCCCTTTGCTGCAATGTAGGCCAGGAGTGCTTCAAGCTGTATGCGCTCGTTGCTGCCCTCCACAATCCGGAATTCCACCTCACCCATTCTGTCGATTATCTCGGCCTTTTTTATTTCAGAAATCGGCATATCAAAGACAACATCATGCAACCCCTTTATCACATCTTCTCCCGAAAGGCCGTCATTTATGAGCATGGTGTCCAGAATGTCCCGTGCCCCGAGAAAGTTTCCCTCCAGTGCTGCCTCCATCATTTTTTTGGCCACCTCCGGCTTGGCAACGGCAGCCATCCTGTACACCACCTCTGAGTCGATGGTTTTTGAGAGGCTTGCGGCCACCTGCATGGCATTGATGGCCCTTCGCATATCACCGCTGGCAACATAGAGCAACGATTTCATACCGTCTTCTGTGATTTCAAGGCCCTCCCTCTCGGCAATGGTGGAAAGATACCGTGCGATGTCCTCCTCATCCACAAGGGAAAACCGGAACACCACGCACCGCGACTGGATGGGCTCGATTATCTTGCTGCTGTAATTGCAGGAGAGGATGAACCGGCAGGTTGCCGTATATCGTTCCATGGTCCTCCGCAGCGCCGCCTGGGCGTCGGGGGTGAGCGCATCGGCCTCGTCCAGAAAGATGATTTTGAATGATGCCCCGCCGATGGGAGCGGTGCGCGCAAAATTTTTGATTCTTCCCCGCACCACGTCGAGCCCACGCTCGTCGCTGGCATTCAGCTCCTCGAAGTTTTCCTTCCACCGCTCTCCATAGTATTCCCGGGCAAGGGCCAGTGCCGAGGTGGTTTTTCCCGTTCCTGCGGGGCCTGCAAAGAGCATGTGGGGTATCGCCCCCGATTTGGCATATGCCTTCAAACTCTTGATGATATGTTTCTGTCCCACCACCTCGTCCAGTGTTTTCGGCCGGTATTTCTCTGTCCATATCTCCATCACTGTATCGCCCTCTTCTTTGATGCAATGGATATTTCCTTATCAAGACGGTGGTCAATGCGCAGGTCGATATGGATTCTCTTCACGCCCATTGAAACGATGGCTTCATGGGCTCTTTTCACCGCCTCAAATATCTCATCAAGACTTTCTGCTTCCATGACCGTTGCCATTGCTCCCGTTTCATATCTGATACCAGTTGTTCGGATGGCTTCCAGCGCCCTTTTGACGTATCTGCTGGCCGATGCCCCTTCTGATGTGGGGAATATGGCAAACTCTGCAATAATCATCCTTCTTAAATGAGGGAGTGATTTAAAAGTTTTGAGGGGTACTCAGATCACCACTCCCTTTCTGACCACGATATCTGCAACGGGGATATCAATTGCTACATTCCTGTTCCGTATTCCGGTGTTTTGAGGATTTCCGCAGGCATCGGGTGCAGGCAAAAAGGGTTTCCGCGCATTTCAGCATGTAGGGCTTCCTCAATGACAGGAATTTCCTGAATTCGTGCGCAATGTATTCCTTTCGCATGTAGAACTCATGGTCTGCCCGTTCCCTCCACTTCTCAAGTTCGCTGCGGGTGAATTTCCCCATCCCATGGCGGGTGCCGCCCTCCACGATATATTCATCCTCCCGGATTATGCCCTTTTTCACAGCCTCCTCCCACAGTTCCGAGCCCACCATGTAATCAAGTATGAAGAACGATGCCATGTCCGTACCATCCTGAAGCTTTTTGTCAACCAGAGATGGGCCCTGAAGTTCAGGAGGCACCCAGCCATTCCCAGGGGAAACGAAGGAGTCTGATGGCATGCAGCCACTCAATCAGTTTCTCAAGCAGTGGCATGCAGTTAAAGAGCGGCATTGACACGGGCAGGGGATCGCTCCATTCGCTCTCCCTTCCGTACATATCCTTTGCCTTCACCCTCACCTGATATGTTCCCTTCCTGCTCCATGTATGACTGACACTGGTCTTTTCCCCTGATGCATGGGGGCCAGACCATGTGCTTGTCCCGTCACCAAAATCCCACAAATAGTAGAGCGTATCTCCATCCTCATCAATTGCCCCGCTTTCATATGAATACACCACGTTTATTTTTCCATT
>QMSU01000106.1 GCA_003650975.1 Thermoplasmata archaeon | reverse complement strand
GCCATAAAGCCGCAGAAAAAATAGAGCACGACCTCCACATCCCCGTGCTTCGCCACACGAGAAAGAAGCCTGGCGGTATCGATGCGGTGAGGGCATACTTCAACTGCCGGCCCGATGAGCTAATCATGTGCGGCGACCGGGTGTTCACCGACGTGGTCTTCGGCAATCGCTATGGCATGCTCACCATTCTCACCACGCTCCTCACGGAAAAGGGCGACAATCCTGCGGCACGGCGTGCCCGTCGCTACGAGATTCCCCTCATGAAAAAATGGATGGGAAATGGCATACGACCACCCCCTCACCCCAGATATCACAAAGATATATGCCGGGATATCAGGGAAAAGGAGGGCTTTTAAAGAGTGGGCTGTTTTCATTACCATGGTGCATCGCCTGCTGTTCCCCATGGCCATACTGCTGCTCTTCACCATCAGCGCCGCAGCGGAAAGGGTGTATGTGGCGGATATCGACGGAAACATCGGCCAGGGAACGCTCAACCGGTTCCAGAGGGCACTCTCATCTGCGGAACGTGACGGGCATCTGCTGGTGGTACGCCTCAACACCAACGGCGGCACCACCGTTGCCATGGAGGATATTGTGCGCCTCATTCAAAATGCGGATGTGCCCGTGGTGGTGTACGTGGCACCATCCGGTGCGGTTGCCTACTCCGCCGGTACCTTCATACTGATGTCTGGCCACATAGCCGCCATGGGGAATGCCACAGCCATCGGCGCCTGCCAGCCGCGCATAGTCAACCCGGTGAGCGGCATGCCCGAGAAGGCGGATGACAAGGAAATAAATGCGTTCGCTGCGCTCATGCAATCCCTGGCCGCGGCGCACGGGCGAAACGAAACCATGGCCCGGCTTTTTGTGACCGACAATGCGGCACTCACCGAGCACGAGGCACTGGATGCCGGGGTAATCGAGGTGGTGGCAGACAACATGTCGGCACTGCTGGCGCACATCAACGGCATGACCGTCACGGTGAACGGGGCGCCGTATCGCATCAACACCACCGATGCCGAGGTGGTTTCCCTTTCGTGGGGCATACGTGATTCATTCATAAATTACATATCGGACCCACAGATTGCCTCGCTGCTGCTCACCATTGGCATATTCGGCCTGATATTCGGCTTCATCACCCCCGGATTTCACCTTCCCGAAACGCTGGGCGCCGTGGCACTGGTGATGGGGCTGTATGGGCTCTCTTTCGTGGGAGTGACCGCCGCGGGGGTGCTGCTGGTTTCACTTGCCGTTGTATTCTTCATCGTGGAGATACTCACGCCCACCTTTGGCTTCTGGACAGTTGCCGCGAGCATTACGTTTATATTTGGCATCATGCTTATTCCAGCGGAGAGAGCCATGTACTACATGCCAGCATACTGGTACACCTCGTTCAGGGTGGCAAGCATTGCGGTACTTGTGGTACTCGCTTCCTTTTTCCTCTATGCTTTGATGAAATCAATAAAGGCAAAACAGACAAAACCCCGGATAGGAAAGGAGGATCTGGTGGGCGAACAGGGTGTTGCCATGACGGACATCAGTCCGAAGGGGCAGGCAAAGGTGAGGGGGCGCATATGGAGAGTCATATCCGATGATGAGATAAAGGAAGGGGATGAGATTGTGGTCGTGGAACAGCGGCGGCTCACCCTCAAGGTACGAAAAGCATGATATCAATTGTGATTCCCTACAGACAGGACCTGCTGGAAATGATGAAGGAGTTTGAGGGAGATGATTACGAGGTGGTGGTGGCGGGCTCGCCCCACAAAAACATGAAACATTTCAACGCCCGTTTTTTCAAGGAGGATGACATGGCCTCGTCACTCGTGAGATGCATGCGGGAATGCAGGGGGTCGCACATTGCCGTGATTACCAACAGAATAGCGGGGGCGAGGAGATGCGTGGAACGCATGAAAAGGCAGTGCGACCTCGGGGCGGATATCGTGATAGGAAAAAGGGAAAAAAAATCCAGGGCGGCGAAGATGTTCGTGAGTCTCATGTTTCCAGGGGCACGGGCGCTTGATGACCCACTATCCGGTATCTTTTTGTTTAAATCTGATGTGATAAAAAATGCGCCGCTTCATCCCATAGGCGCCAAACTTCTTCTGGAGATTCTGCTAAAGGGGAAATACGGGCATATCGCAGAGGTTCCCGTGAAAATAAAGGAGGAAAACAATTTCAATGAAAGCTATTCTGCATACTCCCTTCATCTGTTAAGGGTTGCGTGGGAGGGGGGCGAGATACTGCGGTTCGCAAAATTCGGGCTGGTGGGGATACTCTCCGTGCTGCTGAATGAGGTGATGCTCTGGCTGCTTCTCGAAAATGGCATGTATCTGGCACTGGCAAGCGTCCTGAGCATTGAATCGTCCATACTGTGCGCATTCCTGCTCAACGAGATGTGGACCTTCAGGGACAGGGGTGAAAAGGGGTTGCACGCCCTCCTCAAAAGAGCAACAAAATTCAATGTGGCGAGCCTTGCAGGACTCCTTCTGAACTTCTTCATTCTGCTGTTCCTTCACCACATATTCGGTATGGAACCGCTGCGGGCAAATATATGCGGAATAGCCGCCGCATTCATCTGGAACTTTCTGGCACACAATCTGTGGACATGGCGTGAGTGATCAATCCTTTTTGAGTTTGCCCGCCACGGGATGGATGGCACCGCATGCCTCGCATTTCAGCATGATGGTTCTGTTTCGTTTTATCAGCTTGGTGTCGGGGCGCCCGCATTCCCTGCACAGCACGTATCGGTTGACATACCGTTCAATGCGCTCCAGCACCCGATTCTCTGGTATCCTTCCCTGAAACACTGCCCTCTCACCATCTATTTCTCCGGCAGTCCCGAGTTCCTTCAGGAGATAGGTAAACAGCTGCTCGACCTCCCTGTTCACAATGTCGGCAATTTCTGCAAGATTTTTCAATATGGTGGTATTGCCCTCGTAGAACACCACTCCCTTCGGCATCTGGAATCGCTCCTTCACCACCGCATCCTTTGGCAGCGCCGATTCCGCCCTTTTGAGTAACTTCTGGTAATCGTATTTCTGCAGGTTGTGCATGGTTTCACATCATGCGACCATATAAATAATTGTCTGATGCGTCATTCGAGTGTGGCATGCCGCTGCCGCATGTTCTTCTCATTCTCGCCCTTCTTCGCCATGAGTTCCGCCACAATGGCATCCAGGAAAATCCAGGCTGCCGCCTCAAAGAGTGTTCCCAAGGGGGCCAGCTCCGCATTCTTATTTTTTGGTGAGAGAATTATAAGAAGGTCTGCAAACCTTGCTATGTGTGAGTCGGCATTGGAGGTGATGGAAATGAGTTTGGCCCCAAGACGCCGCGCAATTTCAGCCGTCATGGCCACGGGAATAGTTTCCCCTGTGGAAGAAATCAGAATGACGAGGTCATTTTTGGTGACCGGGCGGGTGATGGTTTCCCCCACCACAAATGCGGGAAATCCCAGATGAACGAGCCGGATGGCAAATGCCTTACCCACGAGGCCGCTTCTCCCCGCACCATATACAAAGATATTATGTGCAGTGAAAAAATAGTCAATCATTTCATCAATTTTTTCTTTTTGAATATCGCCGAGCATATCCTGAAGCTGCTCCTCGATGTGCTGAATCGCCTCAGTAAATTTCATTTTACCATCTCCATGGCCCTGTCCAGCAATATCTGGGCATATACCGCATCATGCTCCACCACGGGAGACTCGGAGATGATGGTGACATCATAATCGTTTTCAAGGATGCACTCCATGAGTTTTACCACGGGCATATCCCCTTTTTTGAGAGGGATATGGTAGAGTTCCCCCTCGCTGTTATACTTCACCCCGGTGAGATGAATGAGATAGTGGGAAAGGCTCAGACATTCAAGTTTGTCGAAAATGCGCTGGAAATCCTCCTTTTCCCTGAGACATCCAAGGCAGCGGGAGTGAATGTGCCCCATATCCAGTACCGGCACGGTGCCGCTCACTCTCCTGCACACCTCAACAATCTCATCTATGCTCCCAAAGACTTCCTTCTTTCCCATGGTTTCCAGACCGAGCAGTATTTCCACACCCTCCTCCAGTGCCGCATTTCTGATATCCCTCAGATTTTTGACTATACGTTTCAGTGTCTCCTTTTTCGAAAGGCTGCCATAAAAACCCAGATGCGTGGTGGCAATGCGGGCACCCATCAGATGACCAATGTGCATGGTTTTCTCGATTTTTTTGCGGCTCATCTCAACGTTGTTCTTATTTCCTGCCAGGTTAATGTAGTAAGGAGCGTGTACATACAGGGCAACATCCGTTTTTTTGGCGACCTTTTTGATTTCCTTTGCCTCCTCCTCACCCACAAATGAACGGGCGAACCTGATCTCCATTGCCGAGAGGCCAAGGCACCGGGTATAGATTATCCCGTCCACCGTGGTTCGTTCCTTGCATGAGAGCGGTATGCCAGCAGGCCCTATCCGTATCACAGAATTGGTAGAATAGAACGATATTAATATAAATTTCTAAAAAACCCGGCGCAGAAAGAAAATGAGTGATGCGAGATAAAGAAGTGAAACACATGAGAAAGTGCATGGAAAAACGCTCAATATCAGGATCCTCCTCATCTGTAACCAAGGGGCCGCCAGCAAACGAGAGGTTGTTGAGTTAACCGCTCCTTACACCGGTTTCTCCACGTTCTCGCGAAGGATGGTGAAGAAGGCAGTTCCAGACATGTCCATCCCATGTTCCCTTTCTCAATCAGATGAACACGTGCATTTTTTATTTTAACAGTGCCACGAACGAAAAGCGAAACGTATATATACCCCTTTGGTATTGTTATATTGATAGCAAAATGCTATCAATACTGTTCAGGGGGTCTTGTTTTTCGCCTCGCCTCCTTGACCCCCTCCCCTTTTTTATGAAGATGCATGAAATTCATATACCGTGATAAGCCACGGGTCTGCTGGCTTCTTTTGCTCCCTCCAGTGAAAAAAATGAGGGGAGTAAGGAAGTGGTATTTGATTTAACT
>QMSU01000105.1 GCA_003650975.1 Thermoplasmata archaeon | reverse complement strand
GGATTCCAGGCGGAATTTCTGTGGACATCCACCGGTGCACTCACCAGTGCCGATGATATCATACAGGCAATAAACGAGGGCTGTGGATTCCTCCATTTCTCCGGCCACGGCAATCCCATGAGCTGGGCAAACCACCCGCCTGAGGATGGTGACACGTGGATTGGCATTGACGAAACCCAGTTCGTGAAACTCAAAAACAAGGGTATGTATCCCGTGTGCATTGTGGGGGGATGCCACAACAACCAGTTTAACATAAGCCTGCTCAATCTGCTCGATATCAAAAATATCAAGACCACCTACTACAAATCCACATGGGGCCCGGAATGCTGGGGATGGTGGCTCACACGAAAAACAGATGGAGGAACCATCGCCACCATAGCAAACACGGGATATGGCTATGGAACACCGGGGGCGGAATGTCTTGAATCAAAGGGACGGTACATGGAGTTGCAGTTCTTCAGAAGCTACAGCGAGGGGAAGGACATGCTCGGGGAAACACATGCGTCAGGTCTCACCTATTTCCTCAACAAATTCCCGCCGCTCACCAACCAGGTGGACTCGAAGATTGTGGAGCAGTGGGTGCTGTTCGGCGACCCGTCGCTTAAAATAGGAGGATACTGATACCGGGAAGCATCATTCACGGATACAATTTAGAATTCAGTAAATATTATAAGGTATTCTTCGTTGTACATTTAGGTGATAATAATGAGCAGAAAAATATTATGCAGCAGTGTTATATTGCTGATGGCACTGGCGTATGCCGGACTGGCACACGCAGAAACGGTAGCCGATGACTCCAATGACGTATGGCACTGGAAGTGGAACGGCACCCTGGGAACCTATTCCTGGGAACAGGCGGTCACCAGCCACCCCAACATTGACATCAAGGAACTTTCCTATACGGTGAACGGGCAACAGGTAATCCTGGAGATGACGGTGTACGGAACCATTGAAAATTCCGACAACATATGGTACTATGCCTACTACAACACCACCGATGCAAGCTACTGGATGTGGTACAGCAACGGGAGCGGGATGTACATGGCCACCTCCGGCACAGGAGGGGCATATGGAAACGTCACCGCATCCGGAGACACCATCACGGCAACCGTCAATGCAGTGGGAACAGGAGCAAAACAGGAATTCTGGGGCTATTCCGCCGAGTGGACGGGAAATGATAAAACCGGCGAATACTGGGGAGACTGGGCCCCTCAGGACACATCACCGTGGTATGGCACTGACGGAGGAGACGGTGGTGATGGTGGAGAGGACGGCACCGATGGGGGCGGTGGCAGCACCGACGGAGGTGGCGGTGGCGGCATACCGGGATTTGAAGTAGCGATGTTCGCGGGTGCCGTGGCACTGGCACTAATCATGAGACGACGGATACCGCGCTCCTAACCCTTTTCCCCTCTCTCTTCAGCCATGCACAATGATGACCAGCAGGTTTAAATACCGCGCAAAATCTTATCACACGGGGAAAGGCCAATGAGAAGGAGAAAAGCAGTGCTGCATTTTCTGTGTGCTTCTGTGGCAATAGTGGTAGTGCTCTTCATGCTTATCCCCGCCCATGAGTGGCGTGCGGGAGCATCAGGAACCGGAGAGGCAAATGGGGAAGTGATATGGAACAACACGTTTGGCAGCGAACGCTACGACAGAGGCCCTTCGTTCCAGCATGCAGGTGACGGTCTCATTATCGCAGGGTGGACACAATCATATGGCGCGGGGGATGATGATGTCTGGCTGCTCAAAACCGATGCATATGGAAATGAAGCGTGGAATCGCACCTTCGGCGGAAAAGAATCGGATAAGGGCTTTTACATTCAATCTGCGGGGAATGGCTACATGATCGTGGGTGTCACCTATTCATATGGCGCAGGTGGCGGAGACCTGTGGCTCATAAAGACTGATCTGTACGGAAACGAGCTGTGGAATCGCACCTTTGGCAGCACCAATTATGACAAGGGATACTGCATGCAGAAGGCCCCCGATGGCGGATACATACTCCTGGGAATTACCTATTCCTATGGCTCCGGCAAAAGCGATGTGTGGCTCATAAAAGTCGATGAATCGGGAGATGAAATCTGGAATCACACCTTCGGCGGGAGTGAACCCGATGTGGGATTTTATGTGGAAGGTGTTGATGATGGCTACATCATCACCGGGGTCACCTATTCATATGGCGCAGGTGGCGGAGACCTGTGGCTCATAAAGACTGACCTGTACGGAAACGAGCTGTGGAATCGCACCTTCGGCGGGGCTTCCGATGATGTGGGAAATGCCGTTGTACACACCCCAGACGGAGGGTATCTTATTACCGGTGAGACACATTCCTTCGGTGCGGGTAAAAACGATCTGTGGCTTCTCAAAACCGATGCGGCAGGGAGCGAACTGTGGAACAGAACGTTCGGTGGAGACGACTATGACAAGGGAACCTTCATCCGGCGCACCGTCGATGGGAACTACATCATTACCGGCATGACCTATTCCTTTGGCACCGGAAAAAATGATGTGTGGCTCATGGAGGTGGATGCATCGGGAAAGGAGCGCTGGAATAGCACATTCGGCGGAGCAGACTACGATATAGGATTTCATGTGCAGCAGGCAGATGACGGAAGCTACATCATCACCGGGGTCACCTATTCCTTTGGTGCGGGTGGGGGAGATCTCTGGCTTCTCAGATATGTGGCCCCCACCATCACACCCGATGATGGGTCCCGCATACCGGGTTTCGGGTTTTCATTTTTCATTGGAACTGTACTGTGTATGCTCCTTTTGAAGAGAAAGAAATTCTGATGCTGAAATTGAATCAGGGATGATAAAAAACATTATATGGGGTATTTTTATACTTCTGCATGCAGTTATCCGACCTTGTCACCAGAATGATGAATGAGCCCTCACCCATCCGCCAGATTATGAAAATGGCAGAAAAACAGAATATCATCAACATGGGGCTCGACCCTGATGAGATCATATCCTATGGAGGGGGATGGGTGGGTCACCATGCTCCAGAACCTCTGCGAAGGGAATATGCGCGCATCTGTGGAGATGTGGAATCATTCCACGATTCCGGAAAGTACAGCCCCACCCTGGGTTTCGATGAATGCCGGAAAGCAATAGCGGCAATGGAAAAGGAGCTCTTTGGCGTTTCGCTTTCCACAGAGCACATCATTGTGGGGCATTCCTCCACACAGCTCACACATGATCTGTTTGTGGCCCTTGCCAATCCCGGCGACCGTATCCTTCTTTTTGATCCCACCTATGCCAACTATCCCGGGCAGATACATATGACGCTGAAGGATGCCAGAATAGTGCGGCAGCCTGTGCTCGATACCGGGCGATGGGAATATAAGAGTGAGGATGAGATGGCCGAGGATTTCAAGGTACTGCATGAACGGGAGAAGCCGAAAATGACCATCATTCCCTCCCCGGACAATCCCTCCTCACAGATATTTGGCGACATCTTCATCAACACCATCGCCGATGTCTGTCAGGACACCGACACCTTCATGGTGTTCGACTATGCCTACAAGACACAGTGTTTCATCAATCCTCCCGGATATTTTTCATGGAGTCCTGCCGACCATCCCTCCATGATTGCAGTGCATAGCAACTCAAAGTGGGGGAGGGGGCTTGGGCGCCGGCTCGGATGGATTGATGCGGATGAGCGTGTCATTGATGCCATGGAGCGGGTGCAGCAGCGGAGTATCCTCTGCCCCGATACCCTTCATCAGTTCGCCTTCACCCGGTATATCGAACATGCTCTTGAGGATGGAAGTTTGAAACGGTATCTTGCAGAGATAAAAAATGCCTACCGGAAAGCAGCAGAGGTGACGGTGAAGGCCATACAGGAATACCTCCACCTGCCCTGCCTCATTCCCCAGGGGGGACTTTACACGCTGATGAAGGTTGGCGAGGATGGGGATGCCTTCGTGAAGCGGGTGCTGAAGCATACCGGGGTTCTGTTCATTCCAGGAAAGGGTTTCGGCGACACACTGCGGGAGGCGGTGAGAATCAGTTACGGGCCACATGTGGAAAACGTTGCCATCATCGAGGAAGGGTTCAGAAGGGTTGCCGACTATCTCAAAGGATAACTACAGTTCGATTCTCCCTCTCATCACAGTGCGTGCCTCCCCGCCCACGCGTATTCGCTCGCCCGCTTCCACGATGATGATGCCATCCCTCCCCATTTCGAATCCCTGCTCCGCCCGGTATTGTGGATGGTGAAGCAGCCCGTGCTTTTTCAGATAGGCACCCAGTGCACCGTTGGCAGTGCCGGTCACCGGGTCCTCGTTCACCCCATAAAGCGGGGCAAAACAGCGGGAGTGGACAAGGAAGTCCTCACATACTGTCTCGAAGGTGAATACAAAGAGTGCACCCACCTCTGTTTTTTTGCACAGTTCCTTCACTCTTTCAAAATCGGGTGTCATTTTTTGCACCGTTTCCAGTGTTTTTACATGGATGTTCAGAGAGAAGAGGCCGGTGGAAACCGCCTCAACGGGAAGGTCGCCCAGTTCATGCTCCTCAATTCCGAGCGCCTCTGCAACCTCCTTTTTTTCCACATCAACATCCCTGAACACCGGTCTGGCCTGCTCCATGAACACACTCCTTCCGAGTATCTCTATTTCCAGAATTCCCGCAGCTGTCTCCATCAGAAGTTCTTTTTTCCGTATGAACCCTACTTCCGCAAGCGTATGAAAGGTGGCAATGGTGGCATGCCCGCATAGCTCCACCTCTTTTTTCGGGGAGAAATACCGGAGGCGGATGTCCGCATGCTCGCTTTCCATCACAAAGGCGGTCTCCGAGCATTTCAGCTCCCTCGCAATGTGCTGCATGGTGTCTTCATCAAGCATCTCGGCATTGAGCACCACCCCCGCCGGATTTCCCTTGAAGGGCGAGGCGGTGAATGCATTGACCACATAAAACGCCACGTTGTCCATGCGAGAACATGGAAAAGGGTGTTAAAAGGTTTCCTTCAGAAAATGTTCCACCATGGCGGCAAATTCGCGGAATGGGATGCGATCCACGAGTTTCTGCACGCCCT
>QMSU01000104.1 GCA_003650975.1 Thermoplasmata archaeon | reverse complement strand
TCCTGAATGAGCGTGGCTGCAGTCTCATCATAAAACTTATAGTAATAGGTGATGGTGTCGCCTGCCACATCGGTGGAACCGGACGCAGTGGCGGTGAGCGTATCACCCACCTCCACATAGGAAGGCACAAATACAATATCTGTGGGCGTGGTGGGATCCTTGTTGAACACCGTCACCGTGCATGTATCAATATTACCCACACCGTCATCATCATCCTTCACTTGAACCCTCACCGTTCCGGTGTAATCATCATCCCAGGTGTGCTGCGCGGTGCTGCTGCCCAGCCACCCGGTATCCCACAAACCATCATTGTCAAAGTCCCACCGGTACAGGAATGTGTCGTCTCCGGGGTCGGTGACTGTGCCTGCGTTGAAGGTGATGGCATCTCCCTCATCGCCGCTCCTGTCCGGAGTCCCCGCAATGGTGGGGGGTGTGTTGCTAACAGTGATGGAGGAAAAAGAGACATTTTGCGCTCCTCCCCCATCCGTGACCATGAGCCCTATGGGATAACTGCCGTCATCATCGATGCCCCACGAGGAGAGCGTGCTCCAGGTGAGTGCCACCGTTTCCCCGGACACATCACCGTATGTGGCATCATCATTGAGATCCCAGTCCCATGATACGATATTATTATCAATATCGGTGCTTCCGCTTCCGTCAAGGAACACACCATCTCCCTCATCGATGGCATAGGGTCCGTCCGCATCTGCCACCGGAGGATGATTGATAACGGTAATGATACAGGTATCTGTATCGGTTGCGCCGCCATTGTCCTCAACCTGCAGGGTGACGGTATATACGCCGCTTGCAGCATATGAGGTGGTGACAATCACTCCTGTTGCATCCGGGCTGCTCCAGTTCACTCCGTCGCTCTCATCAAAGTCCCAGCGATATGCCACAATGGTCCCGTCATGGTCGAATGAACCGGAACCATCCAATGTGACCGTCTCGCTTATGTTGACGGTCTGGTTTGGACCGGCATCAGCTGTGGGCCGCAGGTTGGGTGGCGGAGGCTCTGCCCGTATCTCCGATTTTATGAACCCCGCCAGAAGGATGACGACTATCATAACAAGCAGAAATACATTTAGTTTATTTCCTTTCACATTCATAGTAACCCCTGTCTATTTTTGATATTTGTAATTTACAGTTTTAATTTATATCTTTCGTTGCAAAACCGGAACAGTTTTTTTTGAGTTCATGCCCGAAATCGCAGTCATCTTCATGCGTTTCCCTTCATAGGCGGTAAAAATGGTGGGGCATCGAGCCCCAGATGACGGAGATAATGTTTTCATATAAGCTATCGTCAAAATTGAGATTGATTCTCTCAATACCTGCTTCTGTGCTTACTAAAACATTCCCTGCAGTACACAGGTCTTCCTTCTGTTGGTTTGAACGGCACTTCGGTTTCCTTGCCGCAATCGGAGCATATCACCTTATGCATCTCTCTTGGTGGCCGGTTGAATCCGCTGCCGTTTCTTCCTTCTCTATACATTTATATACCCTTCTCCACCATGTGTGGAGTAATAGGGTAGGACACGCTCCTATTTATAGTTTTGCAGGAAAAATGACAAACGGGAATACTTCAATACCGCTCCTTGAAACCGTGACATTCTGAGTCTGCACCGAAATGGTAATGCGGAGCACCGGAAATGGTGGATGAACCCAATCTATCCCCGCAAATTGCACCACCATGTGAGGATTCACATTGAATGTTCCTTCCTCTGATCTAACCGGTGCACCGCGAAGATTAGCCCACCGTATTTCATAGGTTACATTCACTGTGTTGTTTCCGCTGTTATATACCGATACAACCCATCCCAGTCCGGCATTTCCATCGGTATGTCCATAAACACCGGCATATATTCCAATTTCAATATTTTCATGATGTGCTTTCTGGCCATATGTCAACCCGGAGAACAATGGGGATACCATAAAACCCGTTATTAAAGCGAGAACCATGAGACCCTGAATGGGAATTCTCCTCTTCATATTCAACCCCACATTATTACATTATGTTTCAATTATAAATGTTATGCCTCTTCTTTTCCTGTATCTGCAGGGGTGCATCAGCTCATCATGCTTTTTATGCCATCGTAAATAAAATAGATGCCGAAAAATACCATGAGGGAGAACGAGATTGCCATAAGCACTCTCTGCACCCTTTTAAATCTCACCCCCTTGTTGGAGGCATATGCCACAACTCCATACCAGGCAAAATCGCAGCCTTCGTGAAATATGATGAGGGCCACAAGCCCCATGATTCCAAAATAGGATGCCTTTATTGCGAGCGTAAAGCCGACGGTGAGCCACCACATGATAAAATAGGGATTCAGCGAGCTCAGGGCTATGCCGGCGAAAATTCCTTTCAGCGGTTGTTCCTCCTTTTCATGCAGCGCAGAGAATGCAAAATAGAGCAGAACGATGCCCCCTGCAATGCCTATCGTTGCCCTCACTGCGGTGCTCATCTCCAGTTTCCCGAAAAAGAAAAGGAAGAGAATGATGGGCACCTCCACAATGGCATGCCCTGTGGCTATCAGAAGGCCGGCGGAACGGTTCTTCTGTCCCTCCGCAATGGTGGTGGCAAACACGGGACCGGGCATCAGCACACCGCTCAGCGAGAGAAAGAGCACCGTTGCAATGAACGAGAGGAAATCCATAGTGATATATAGCCCGTATAAATTAATTTCATGGTCAAATACTGCCCCCGCTGTGGCTCATCAAATATCGAGTGGATAATCCCGCAGGACTGGAGCAGATGGCGATGCAGGGAGTGCGGGTACATAGGGGCGCTGATTGTGGAGGACGGAGAGCTTGCAGAGGAAATCAGGAAGGCCAGGCACACCGGGGAGGGAGGGTGCGACAGCGATTAGAGATCGTCAGAAATGCCCGCGCACCGTCCACACTCGACTGCCTTATTATCAGAAGGAGTGAAGACAGGCATAATTATTTAAAATAATTCGATATTAAGGTTGTGGGAAAATGGAAGTGACAGATTTCATAAATGTGCCGGTTTATACAAATAAAGGAATGTATGTGGGTGAAGTGAGAGACGTGCTGCTGGACATCGAGGAAAGAAAGGTGGCAAAGCTCATTCTCACCGATACCAACAAGCACAGGGTGGAGGGCGGCATGGATGTTGCGGTTCCCTACCGGTGGGTTTCCGCTGTCGGCGACATCATCATACTGTGCTTTTTCCCGGAGAAGGTGGAGATTCCTGAAGAGAAAGAAGAGGAAGAAGAGGAAGAAGAGGAGGAAGAGTGAGGAAAAAAATAAATATGCATTTCCCAATAACAGATTATCTAGGGGTTTAAAATGATTAAGAAAATGATTATAGTGGCTGTGGCTATTGCTGCTCTCCTCTGTTCTCAGAGCAGCGAGGCGTTATCGTGGGGGAAAATAGATGCAACACCGGACACCTCCATCTCGTACGTGGAGCGATATGGTCTTCAACAGATAAAGCTGAGTGTGGAGTACCAGCCGTATTTCTTTGGCATGATGCCGGCATACGTTGAGGTTTCTGTGGAGGGAAGCCCGAGCTGGCTTACCGTTGTGGCATCACCGCAGACCTTTGTACTCAAACCGGGGGTCACCAAGGAAATATTCCTGATTCTGAAGGTGAGCCAGCACGATGTGGTGGCAGGTTCTTCAGGTTCGGTTGACGTGGCAGTGCGGGGAAGACTGGTCACTGGAGGATTGTTCCGTACGCTTGATGAAACAAAACTCTCCGTGATTGTGGGATACAATCCCTTCACCGAAATCACCGTGAGTTCAATACAGCCAATAGCACGGACAGCTCCGGACAGAGAACTGCCATTTCTGGTGGATGTGTATAACTATGGCAATTCCCGTGTCATTGTGGACCTGACAGCCATGGAAGAACCGGGCGACTGGCAGTACATCATAAGCCCTTCCACCGTGGTCATTGAGGCAAAGCAGCCAGGCGACGAAACATTCCCCTATGCAACCGTTTCCGTCACCCTCACATCACCGCACGGTACCGCCATTTCCTACCATAATGACTGGCAGGGATTTGCCATAAAGGCTAAGGCGAGAGCAGAGGCGCCATACTATGAATACCAGGGAGGAAAATGGACCAGGAGAACAGATGAGCTTGACCAGATAACCACCTACGAATCGCAGGCATATTTCCTTGCCAAGAACAAGGGTTTCTACGTACCCGGCTTTGATGCGCTGGTGCTCATAGCAGGATTGGCGATAGCCGGCCTGCTCATTGCCAGGAAGAAAAAGTAACATGCGTATTGCATGCCTCTTTCTTCTCATTCTTTTAATTCCTCTCACATGCGGCATTATTCTTCCTGCTGAGCAGGCGCACGCCGGCATTTTTGACAAATTCATCAATATGCAGATAGAGCCGGTGGGTGATGTCATCGCCGAGGTGAGGCCCAGTGACAGCCACTATTTCCGCTTCAAATACTACAATGGAGGAACACTCACCAAGGGCTATAACTTTTACACCGAGTTTACGGTGGATGTGGAAGGAGAGGGGTGGATTGCCTATGTCTCTCCCACGTCCCGGTTCACCGGCCCCAACGAGACGGCGGATGGTCATGTGATGGTTGCGGCATCTGCCCGCCCATCCAACACGGCATCCATCCATGTTTCCGGAAGATTCAGGGATATCTACGGCAACTGGTACTATGGGAACTATACCTTTCAGGTGAAGGTGGCTCAGTATCACTCCTTCGATGTAAAGGTGAACAAGACATTCATCCACGGAAGGCAGGAACGGATATACAGCGTACCGGTAACAATTGTCAACTATGTCAACCGTGAGGACCGGTTCACCATCTCCACAAAGCACCGCCCTCCGGGATGGAACGTGGGCATTTCCCAGTCTCCCATCATCCTCCCACCGCGGGGGGAGGCCACCTTTTACGTCTATTTCACCACACCCCATGAAAGAGTATATACCCAGGCCACCACGCATTTCATCATGCTGGAGGTGATATCCGAGGGCACCTCGTACAAAAAACCGGTTTCCATTGTGGTCACCGTTGAGGGATTTCACCTCACGCTGGGGCAGCTGGTGGC
>QMSU01000103.1 GCA_003650975.1 Thermoplasmata archaeon | reverse complement strand
GTTAGCAATGACTTTTTCCATAGTCATGGTAAACACCTTTCCGTTTTAAGGTTTTCTCGCCCATCCTTTTCGTCTTTCTTAGGCACAGCATTTCAGATAACGTGTATTTTGCGAGATTTTTATTCGTATAACCTCTTATTTTTGAGTTAAAGAGAAGGCCTTTTAATTTATCCTTCATTATTGCAATATAAATTTGAACATTAAAAATATTGCGCAAGAAGTGTATATCGGTGTTTTGGGGTGTTCTTGGAAAAACTGAATTATACTATATGTGGCCTGTGGCCGATGACACCGAATACCTGCCTGTCGATGGGTATTTTCTCTCGAGCGGAGAAGCCCTCCTCTCACTCGCCTCTTTTTAGCCTCTTTTTAAGTTCATCAACTTTCCCTTCGGGTCTCTTACCAGGAGAGAGACCTCCCATACTATGAGGGCAACAATGACCAGCACGACGCTCAGCGCTGCCGCCTCAGTGGTTACCTCAAAAAACGCCCCTCCTTCGGCCACATATCCCATGACATGATCGACGAGCACCATTATCGTCGTGCCCCAGAGTATCAAACTGAGAAATCCCAGCCGGTATTCGCCTTTTTCATCCTTTGCATACCACAGTGCGGTCGCAATCACCGCTGCCAGAGCGAGCACGATAAGCCACATGCTGATCCCTTGTTTTATACTCTTACTTCTTTCCTGGCAGCGATTCTCTGTGGCAGTATGGAAGCGAGTGCCACCAGCACTATCCAGGCAAGTGTGATCGCTATCGTCATTGCAGCGCCAACGGTTACCATTTCATGAACCATCGGAGCAATGTCAGCCGGGTTATTCATTGCAGTCAGGAACGGAGGCCAAAGCACCACTTCTCCGTGCCATATGTGCTCAACAGCCAGCAGGAGAACACCGCCCCACAGCATCGTATTCAGCCAGCCCAGCTTCAATTTTTCAGCTCTTTCCTTTCCAATCACTTTTTGCACAGCGGTTGTCACAACCGCTTCGGTTCCGGGTACGAGGAAACATGCCATTTTTTCACCTCAGTATTACTTTTTTAATTTTTGTGATACCGAAACCCCATATCCTTATATAAGCTTTTCCTATTTTAAGTGAAATACGGTGAGGTAAATGGGAAAAATAAGCAGATTTGGCGTATCAATTGAGCATGAACTTCTCGGGACGTTTGATCGTACCATAAAGAAAAAGGGCTACACAAACCGTTCGGAAGCGATACGGGACCTGATACGGGACTTCCTGGTGAGGGAGCGGTGGGAGCAATCCGATGAAACGGTTGTGGGGGCACTGACCATCATCTTCGACCATGAAAAGAGGGGCATATCCGACAGGCTCATTGAGCTGCAGCATGACGAACATCCTCACATCATTTCTACCATGCACATCCATCTGGACAAACACCACTGCATGGAAACACTGGCAATAAAGGGGAAAGCATCCGAGGTGAAACGCATTGCCGACCGGCTCATCAGCACCAAGGGAGTCAAGCATGGCAAACTGATCATGACTGCCATCTAAAAACATCCCCGCATCCTTTGAAAGGTGACGCAATGGACAGAGGCTGAACTCTCAGCCGGGTGCCTCACCACTGCGCTTTCCATGAGTTCTCTTTTTCGTTTTCATCGCTAATACTTAAAACGTATACATGTTATACCCTCATGGCACGCATATTTCTCACGCGCAGAATCCCCGAGGAGGGTCTTGCCATGCTCAGGGAGCATGAGATGGACATCTATGAGGGAGATGCCCCTCCCACCAAGGAGGAAATTATTGAGGGTGTGAGGGGAAAGGATGTGCTCATATGCCTGCTCACTGACCCGATAGATGCAGAGGTGATGGATGCCTCGCCCCGCCTGAAAATAATTGCAAACTATGCGGTGGGCATCGACAACATTGACGTGAAGGCGGCCACGGAGCGGGGCATTTCGGTTACCAATACGCCCGGTGTACTCACGGAAACGGTTGCCGACCTCACCTGGGCCCTTCTCATGAGTGTGGCCCGGAGAATCGTCGAGAGCGATGCGTTTATGCGCGACGGAAAGTTCAAGGGATGGGCACCCCTACTGATGCTGGGAAGCGATGTGCACCGCAAAACACTCGGTATCATAGGGGCGGGAAGGATAGGAAGGGCGGTGGCTGCAAGGGCACGGGGATTCGATATGAAGGTGTTGTACTACAGCAGAAGCAGGAACGAAGAAATTGAACGTTCCTGCAATGCCAGATTTGTGGATCTGCAGACGCTGCTTGAGGAATCAGACTATGTCTCACTTCACACACCCTTCAACGAACATACATACCATCTCATTGGTGAAAAAGAACTCAGATTGATGAAACCGTCTGCCTATCTCATCAATACGGCACGGGGCAAGTGCATTGATGAAAGGGCACTGGCAAGGGCACTGAAGGAAGGGTGGATACGGGGCGCCGCTCTGGATGTGTTCGAGCACGAGCCAGCGGTAACACCGGAACTTTTGGAACTTGATAATGTGGTGCTGGCGCCCCACATCGGCTCCGCATCATACGAAACACGCAGTAAAATGGCGGTGATGGTGGCAGAAAACGTACGCGCCGTTCTCCAGGGAGTGATGCCACCCAACTGCGTGAATCCCGATGTGTGGAAAAAGTGAAAGAAATATATAGGAAAAGGTGTTTTATACCCGAATGCCAGAAGAGTTATTCATTAATCCGAACGAGCCCAATCCGAATTTCATGGTGTACAAGGAAGAGGCACGGAAAATTATTTTAAAGGCGCTGGGCGGGAAAAGCAACTGCTTCTGGCTGCAGGGAAAAACAGGCATGGGGAAAACCACCTTTCTTCTGTGGATAAACGAGTTTGCCCATCACTACAAAATTCTTCCACTGTACTTTCACGGTGGGGCTGATCTGAAATTTGAAGAATTCAAGGAGACCATTGAAAAGGAGACGAGAGCTTCGTTCTTCTCGAGAGTTTTTTTGCGGAAGGAATATATTGAAAAGCCGATTCTACTCATGATTGATGATGTGGATTACATCACCGATGACAGCATCATCAAATTCGTTGTCAGCAAACTGGATGATGAAAAATTGCATATCTCGGTGGTGCTGGCATCTGTGGAACCCATCGACAAATTCAAGGAATATCTCAGGGGAAGAGATGTGGAAAAAATGTCCCTTGAGATGCCCTCGGTTGATGTGCTGATGGAAATGGTGAGAAAGCGTATTGAGGCGGGAGGAGGAGAAGATTTCCAGCCCTTTGGAAAGCAGCTGGTGAAGGATATCATTGAATCGGCGAGCACCGTACGGGAGATACTGGTGAAACTTGAGGAGGCGTTATGATGAAGAAGAAAATACTGATTGCAGATGATGAGCCGGAAATTGTCAACATCGTGAAAAAAATGCTCGAGGACCACTACGAGGTGATCACCGCATCCGACGGCGAGGAATGTGTTGCGATGGCAAAAAAGGAGAAACCCGATTTGATACTTCTTGATATTCTCATGCCGAAACTTGACGGATGGGGGGCGCTGAAGAAAATAAAGAGCGACGACGAGCTCAGGGATATACCGGTGTCAATGCTTACGGCGCTGCCTCTCACACCGGATGACACAAAGGATAAGCCGATAAACAGCATAGAGAATTACATTGTCAAACCCTTCAGAAGGGAGACATTACTCAAAAAAATAGAGGACATATTTGAGCGGGAGAGCGAGGCAAAAAAAGTATACAACGAACTTAAGAAGGAAATAGGTGAGGAGACGGCCGAGGAATATCTCCGGCTGGTGAAGGCCATGAACCGCCACCGGCGGCTGATAGGCGTCATCATCGATTCTGCGGCGGAAGAACTCAAAAACTCGGTGAAAAATCTCATCCTCAGTCAGAAACGACTGATTGAGACCATAAAGAAAAGGACAGATGAGATAGAGCAGTTACTTGAGGAAAAGAGAAAAAACGAAAAAAAGGATGTCCCCGAAGAGAAATGAGAGCACAAATCCCGCGAAGATAAACACCAGAAAGGGCAGTTGAGGGGTGACCCATATTTCTCTCTCACCCATTGTTTCCATGTCGCAGTCCTTGAAGGGCATTATCCGTTTTTTACCCTCCTTTTCCATGCTCCATACAAATTTATGTTTTGCGAGATTTGCCTTCATCCGGTACCCGAAGAGACAGTAGGGAAATTCACAGTCCCTTCTGTATGCATTGTAAATCAGATAGATGGGTGGCAAAAACACAATGAGAATGAGAGAGTTGAGCAGCACCACCAGCGGGAACACGAATATCAATGGCGGAAAAAAGGGCATGGAATGCGGGGGAAGGGGACTCAGAAGCGTGATGGCCCACAGTGCCTTCACATCCGCCCCTCCCATGCCCACAATATAGAGCAGGAAGGCAAAGGGAAATGAAATGGCCATTGATACGAGCGTGGTGGTGGTATCGGGCCTCTCCACCACCAGCAGAACCACACCGATGGCGCCCATTGCCACCCATAGTATATCGCGTGCCTCACGATGTTTCACATCACTGTATGCGGCATATGCAAGAATAGCTGCCCCGATGAGAAACCGGACAACCTCAAATTCATTCATGCCGCCGTCTGAAATAGAGGAGCACGAGGGCTATTGCGGCGCACAGAAGGAAGAGGGTGAATGAGGGAGTTCCCCCACCGCTCTTGATTTCAATGGTAATTTCCTTCACCTCGCTTTCCTCGCCATCCCCCATGGCCTTTATGGTGATGGTGCCACCCTCGGATGCCGTTACCTTTATGGGTATGGTCTGCTCTTCGTCCGGGGTGAGATTCACGCTTCCACCGGTGTCCACCGTGATATTGCCCGTTTTTTCCACAACCACGATGTGCACGCCATTGAGTGCCACGGGACTTTTCACCTTCACGTCAATGGTTTTTTCCTCATTCTTGCTTACAGAAACCTTGTTGACCGCGGTGAGCACAATCGGCGTGTCACCGCCGGTGGACTGCCCCACCAAAATTTCCTGGGTATAGGTGTTTGTCATGCTCTGGTTGTCCTCCACCTGAAGCGTGACATTGTAGGTCCCCTCGCTCAAAAAGCTGTGGGTTGCCGCTGACTGGGTGTATTC
>QMSU01000102.1 GCA_003650975.1 Thermoplasmata archaeon | reverse complement strand
ATGGGGGATGGGAATGAATGACCGGAAACTTGCGAGAAAGGCAGCGTCCATCGTGCGAAAGCATGCACGGGACAAACCCGTACACATCCGTGTGGAAGACCGCGTGGTATACCTTGAGGGAGCAGTTTCTTCCTATGAGGAATACGTCCGCATCGGGAGAGAGGCGGGAAGGCTCAAGGGAGTGAGGGGAGTGGTGAACCGTCTTTCCTTTCCTGAAAAGATGGAGCGAAAGAGACCCGTGGGAAAAAAGGAATGCATCGGAGAGGCGGATGTGGTCATTGTGGGAGGAGGCGTGGTGGGATGCTCCATCGCACGCGAACTCTCACGCTACCGGCTCAGGGTAATCCTGGTAGAAAGGGCTGAGGATGTGGCCTGCGGAACCTCAAAGGCCAACAATGCCATGGTGCACACGGGAATAGGGGAGAAGATGGGCACGCTGAAGCAGAAACTCTGCGTGAAGGGCCATCAGATGTATAAGAAAATTACGGATGAATTACAGGTGCCTTATGAGCAGCAGGGCCTCTATATCATCACCACAAGGGACTCCTTCGCAAAGACAAAAATTCCGGGATTTCTGGGGAACTTCATTGCAAAGCATATCGTGCCCCTCATCATTCTGCGGCGTGCAAAAAAGCTCGGCCTTCCGATGAAAAGGGTTTCTCGAAAGGAGCTTCTTGAGAATGAGCCACAGGTGACGGAACGGGCGCTTGCCGCGGTATATTCACCCACCTATGGCATCACCTGTCCGTATCTCTTCACCATTGCCCTTGCCGAGAATGCCCTCGCCAACGGAGTGGAGGTAATGCTCGACACCGAGGTGGTGGATATCACGGTGAAGGACGGTACGGTTTCATCAGTGGTGACCACACGGGGCACCATTGACACCTCCTTTGTCATCAACGCCGCAGGATTGTACGCAGACGAGATTGCCGACATGGCCGGAGCGCGGGAATACACCATTCACCCGAAGAAGGGGGCAACGCTTCTCTTCGACCGCGAGGCAAGTGCACTGATCAACCGCTCCCTCTCCATACTTCTCTTTCCGAGAACCGAACACTACAAGGGAGGGGGACTCATGAAAACCATTGACGGCAACCTTCAGTGGGGCCCCACCATGCGGGAGGTTTTCGACCCCACGGACACCTCCGTCACCGCGGAGGAAATCCAGGCGATATTCGCACGCTACTCACTGCTTGCGCCCCGCTTCCCGAAGAATGCGGTCATTGCCTACTTTTCCGGCCTCAGAGCCGCCACCTTCACCGAGGATTTCTTCATTGAAGCATCCAGAAGGGTGAAAGGATTCATCCATGTGGCGGGGATACAGTCGCCGGGCCTTGCCGCCGCACCTGCCATTGCGGAGATGGTGCTCGACATACTGCGCGGTGAGGGGCTGGAACTGGAACGGAAGACTGCATTCAACCCTTACCGGAAGGGACCTCCGGTGATCCGTCATCTCAGCCCTGCCGAGAGAGAACGGGCGATTGCGGAAAATCCCCTTTACGGGAAAATTGTGTGCAGATGCGAGGAGGTGACCGAGGGCGAGATAGTGGATGCCATACGTGCTCCGATTCCCGCACGCAGTGTGGATGCCATAAAACGACGTACCCGCGCCGGCATGGGGAGATGCCAGGGAGGGTTCTGCCTTCCCCGCGTGGTGCACATTCTCTCCCGCGAAACGGGAATACCCGCCGAGAAAATTGTGAAAAACGGTAGGGATTCGCACCTCTTCGTAGGAAAGGCAAAGTGTCTGCTGGAGGGAGAATGTGAAAACTGACGTGGTGGTCATCGGGGGAGGGCCCGCCGGTCTTGCCGCCGCGCTGAAAGCATCGGAACGTGTGGAGGTCATGCTGCTTGAACGGGGGGAAGAACTGGGAGGTATTCTTCCGCAGTGCATCCACCACGGCTTCGGGAACTTCATTTTCCAGAAGATGCTCACCGGGCCGGAATACGCCCAGCACTATGTGGACCTGGTGAAACAATCATCCATTGACGTGCGCACCGAAACCATGGTGCTCTCACTGGACGGTAACTGCCGCATCATGGCAACCAATCCCCGGGAGGGACTCGTGGAGATAGAGGCAAAGGCGGTGGTGCTGGCCATGGGATGCCGGGAGCGCACCCGGAATCAGATACTGCTTCCTGGAACGCGCCCCGCGGGCATATACACTGCGGGAACTGCCCAGCGCCTCATCAACATGGATGGCCTCATGCCGGGAAAACGGGTGGTGATTCTCGGCTCAGGCGATGTGGGACTCATCATGGCGCGCCGCTTCACCCTTGAGGGAGCTGAGGTGGAGGGAGTGTACGAACTCATGCCATTCCCCGGTGGCCTCACCAGAAACGTGGTGCAGTGCCTTCATGATTACGATATCCCCCTCCATCTCTCCCACACGGTAGTGGATATCCGCGGGCAGCGGAGACTGGAGGGGGTGGTGGTGGCCCGGGTGGACGAATCCTTCACACCGGTTGCGGGAACGGAACGGTTCATCCCCTGCGACTGCCTCATCCTTGCAGTGGGCCTCATCCCCGAAAACGAACTCACGAGGGGGTGCGGCATCGAAATGGACGGGCGCACGGGGGGACCGGTGGTGGACGAATGCATGGAAACGTCGGTTTCCGGGATTTTTGCCTGTGGCAACGTGGTACATGTGCACGACGTGGTGGATGATGTCTCTCTTTCTGCAGAACGTGCCGGGATGTGCGCTGCACGCCATGCGGAAGGGAACGGAGAGAAGGTGAGGAGGAACATCCCTCTCCTTCCGGGTGAGAATGTCCGGTATGTGGTACCCCAGAGGCTGAGCGGTGCCGAAAGCATGCCCATCACCCTCTATCTGAGGGTCATGGATGCGGCAGAAAATGTGAATATCACGGTATCATCAGGCGGAGCGCTGATCGTTGAGAAAAAGGAGCGGGTGGTGCGGCCCCCGGAGATGGTGAAGGTTGAGCTTCCCGCGGAGAGCGTGAAAAACATCGCGGGAGAGGTGAGGGTGGATGTCAGAAAATGAAAATCGCACCTTTATCTGCATACAGTGCCCGGTGGGGTGCACCGTTCTTGTGGAGAGAGCGGGGGATGCGGTACGCCTTTCCGGCAACCAGTGCAAACGGGGCGAGGAGTATGTGATGCAGGAACTCGCCAATCCCACCAGGGTGCTCACCACCACCATATGGATTCGCCATGGAACGCATCCGCTGCTTCCCGTGAGAAGCAGGGAGGAAATCCGGAAGGAACTGATGAAAGCGTGTGTGAGGGAACTTTCCCGTGTGCACGTGGAGGCTCCGGTAAAGTGCGGGGAGGTGGTTCACAAAAACGTTGGTGGAACCGGCATTGACGTGGTGGCCACCAGAAGTATTGAAAGGAGGAATCATGAAAAGATACATCCTGGCGATTGATGAGGGGACCACCGGCGTGAGGGGCATCGTCTTTGACCGCAACGGCGACATTGTCTCGCAGGAATATGAAACAATATCCCAGATATTTCCACACCCCGGATGGTGCGAACAGAATCCCGAGGAGATATGGGAAAAATGCCGGCGGGTGATGAAGGGAGCACTGGAAAAAATAGAAATTTCCGATATTGAGGCGGTGGGCATCACCACCCAGCGCACCACCAATCTTCTGTGGGACAGAAAAAGCGGAAAGCCCATATACAATGCCATCACCTGGCAGGACACACGAACCGCCGACATCTGCCGTAAAAAGGATGCCATGCCCAAGATGAGGCTCATCCGGGGGGCGGGGCACCTCACCAAGCAGCTCTCGAAACTTGCCCCATTCCTGAGGAAAACGACAACCGGAGCCCTGCTCGTCTCGGCCTCCAGCCTCTCATTTTCACCGGTCACATCGCTTGCCCACACCCGCTGGATTCTGGACAATGTGGAGGGGGCGCAGAAAAGGGCGGAGCGGGGAGATGTGCTCTTTGGCACCATGGACACATGGCTCATATGGAAACTCACCGGGGGAAAAGTGCATGCAACCGATTTTTCAAGCGCAGGGGCGACAAACATGTTCGACCCGTTCTCCGCCAGATGGAGCAAACTCTTTCTTGATGTGTTTGACATACCCGATGCAATCCTGCCCGAAGTGCGGGAAACCTGCGGCGAATTCGGCCAGATGGAACGGGAAATTCTCGGGGCAGAACTTCCCATACGAAGTGCGGTGGGCGACCAGTCGGCGGCAATGTTTGCAGACGGATGCTTCAACCCGGGAGATGTGAAATGCACGCATGGAACGGGGAGCTTCATCAACATGAACGTGGGGCACCGGCCCACCGGCTCCATGCACCGGCTGCTTCCGCTCATTGCCTGGAAGATAAAGGGGATGACAACCTACATGATGGAGGGAATGATGAAGACCACCGGCTCGGCCGTGCAATGGCTCAAGGATAATTTACACATAATTGATGATGTGGCGGATTCTTCCCGCCTGGCCGGGAGTGTCGATGATACCGAGGGGGTGTACTTCGTACCCGCATTCACCGGCCTCTCCTCCCCCTACTGGGACCCCCATGCATGCGGCATCGTCATCGGGCTTTCGAGAAAGACCACACGGGAGCACGTGGTGCGGGCAGCGCTGGAGGGAATAGCATACCGGTGCAAGGACGTGCTGCTGGCCATGGAAACTGATACGGGCCTTCCCGTTTCCTCTCTCAAGGCGGATGGCGGCGCCTCGGCAAACGATTTCCTCCTGCAGTTCATGGCGGATTTGCTCGGTGTGCGTGTGGAGCGACCCGTGATGCTCGACAGCACCGCCCTCGGTGCCGCATATCTGGCGGGGCTGGCATCCGATTTCTGGTCATCAACCGACGAACTGCGGGAACATCAGAAAATTGACCGTGTCTTTGAACCCCGCATGGAAAGGGAAAAGAGGGAGATGCTCTACGAGGGATGGAAAAGGGCGGTGCAACGCTCATTCAGGTGGGGGCATCAGCGGAGATGATAGGAGTAAAACCTGTGGTCATCTTTCAGGGTTCACCCACTTCATGACCAACATTTAAATAGAAAATAACGTTTGTATTATCACAGGTGGTGCGATGAGAGGATTTGTGAAGAGTTGCATGGTTGGAATTGTGGCGGGTGCACTTTTGTTTTCACTGGTTTTTTCTGGT
>QMSU01000101.1 GCA_003650975.1 Thermoplasmata archaeon | reverse complement strand
TGATGAAAACAGCAGCAACATGACCGCTTCCATTTAAAATTATAAATACCCGATTCTTTTTACCCCCATGAAGTACGATTATGAGATTGCCATCGTGGGGGCCGGTGCGGCTGGCTATGCTGCCGCCATTTACGCCGGCAGAAGCGGCGCCCGTGCCGCAGTGTTCGACCGTGGCGTGGGGGGCGGGCTCACCACAGAGGCGCCGAAGGTGGAAAACTATCCGGGATTCAAAAGCATAGGAGGCATGGAGCTGATGGAGAAAATGAAGGAGCATGCCGCCGAATATGCAGAAATGAGATTCGGGGAGGAGGTAACATCCCTTGAGGTGAGGGAAGATGCCATCGGAATTACCACCACCAAGGGAACGTATCATGTGGGGGCGGTCATTCTTTGCACAGGGACGGCACACAGAAAACTTGGAGTAAAAGGAGAACAGGAGTTCGCCGGGAAGGGTGTGTCATACTGTGCCACCTGTGACGGGTTTTTTTTCAAGGGAAAGAAGGTTGCAGTGGTCGGTGGAGGAAGCAGTGCTGTGATAGAGGCCATCTTTCTGCGGCAGATTGGTATCGATGTTTCCGTCATTCACCGGAGAGATGAACTGCGGGCAGAGAAGGCCCTTGAGGAGGAGGCAAAGGAAAACGGTGTGAGATTCATATGGAACAGTGTGGTGGAGGAGATATTGGGAAAGGAAATGGTGGAGAAACTGAAAATAAAAAATGTCAAGACCGGAGAGGTGAGTATGCTTGAGGTGGATGGCGTGTTTGTCTCCATTGGAGAGGAGCCCCAGAACAGCCTTGCCAAGGAAATCGGTGTGGCGCTTGATGAAAATGGATATATAAAGGTTGATGGAATGCAGAAAACAAACGTGGAAAGGGTGTTCGCCGCGGGAGATGTCACCGGAGGGGTACGGCAGATCATTACAGCCTGTGCCCAGGGGGCAAAGGCCACACTCTCATCGCTTCCGCTGGTGGGAAAAAGAAGTCCCTATTGACGGTGGTGAAATGGAGCGAAAAAGAAGCATTGCGGCCATGTGCATCCCGATATGCTCTCTGATATGGATACTGGGGCATTTATCAAAACGTTTTAATAAACCTTTTCGTTTATCTTTAAAAATTTGAGGGTGGTTTCCATGAGAAGAATTGTTGAAGAAGCTATTGCGAGAGCAGATGATAAGGATGAAGCAATCACCTTGTCTCCAGAGGAAGAAAGAGAACTTGAAGAGAAAAACAGGGAACTCGAACAGGTACTGGCGGGGCTTACCACAAACATAAAGGTGGTGGGCTGCGGAGGAGCAGGAACCAACACCATTGCACGATGTTTCGAGGCAAAGATTTACGGGGCTGAGCTGATAGCAATAAACACCGATGCCCAGCACCTGCTTTATACAAAGGTTCCCCATAAAATCCTGATAGGGAAGCACATCACCAAGGGGATGGGTGCAGGCTCACTTCCTGAAAAGGGCAGAGAGGCTGCCATGGAAAGTGAGAGTGAGATTAAAAAGATGCTGGAGGGGTCGGATATTGTGTTTGTCACCTGCGGACTGGGAGGAGGAACAGGAACCGGATCTGCCCCGGTGGTGTCACGGGTGGCAAAGGAGACAGGAGCGCTCACGCTCTCCATTGTGACCCTTCCATTCAGCGTTGAGGGAAGAGTGAGAAAGGAAAATGCGGAGATGGGACTTGCACGGCTGAAGGATATATGTGATACCGTCATCGTGATACCGAATGACAAATTGCTGGAAATAGCACCGCGCATGCCGCTCAACAAGGCATTCAAGGTTGCCGATGAACTTCTCATGAGAAGCATAAAGGGTATCACCGAGATGATTACCAAACCCGGCCTCATCAACCTCGATTTTGCCGATTTGAGAACCATTATGAAACACGGCGGTGTGGCAATGATAGGCCTTGGAGAATCTGACAGCGAGGAACGGGCCATCCACGCCGTGAATGAAGCACTGAAATCACCGCTGCTCGACATGGATATCAGCGAGGCCTCTGGCGCACTGGTCAATGTGATCGGCGGTGAGGATATGACGATAAAGGAGGCAGAGGGTGTTGTGGAGGAACTCTATTCAAGAATAAACCCCGATGCCACCATAATATGGGGCGCCGGCGTGGATCCGACCCTGGAGCACAAGATAAAGGTGATGATTGTGCTCACTGGCGTCAAATCAAAGCAGATTCTGGGGCCGTCCACCGAGATGGAGGAAAAGGAATACGGCATAGACATGATACGATAACATGAATGTGATTGATAAGGCGTGGGATGTCCAGAAGAAAGTTGAGCAGCGATTTCAGCGCCTGGGAAAGGGAAAATACGGCAGAGTATTCAAGATGGCACGCAATCCCGAACCAGATGAATTCGTCAAAACATCGCAGATGACGGCAATAGGAATTTTCATAATAGGCATCATCGGGTTCACCATATTGATACTGGCGACACAGGTTGCCCCATGGATTGCAGAGAAGTTAGGGATTTAAGATGGGCAAAATATTTGTGGTGAAGACACAGGTTGGCCAGGAGGAGAACGTCGCAAATTTATTCGAGAAGGCAAACCGGAGGACAGGAAAAATTCATGCCATCCTCGCACCGAAAGAACTGCGGGGATACATATTTGTGGAGGGGGAGGACATAGAGACAATAAAAACGGTGATACGGCATATGAGATACGCCCGGGATGTGCTCGACAAAGAGGTGCAGATAGAGGAGATTGAGAATTTTCTATTCCCGCCGTCAGCGGTGGCAAACATTGAGGAAGGGATGATAATTGAACTGGTGAGCGGTCCTTTTAAAGGCGAGAAAGCAAAGGTGACGCGCATCGATGATGCAAAGGAGGAAATAACCGTTGAACTGCTCGATGCAATGGTCCCCATACCCATCACGGTAAGGGGCGAACAGGTAAGAGTGTTGAAGAAAAAGGAGGGAGAATAACATGGCAGAAGAAGTGGAAGTACTTGTGGAAGGAGGAAAGGCGACGGCAGGCCCGCCCATTGGTCCTGCGCTGGGGCCACACGGACTGAATGTCGTTGAAGTGGTCAATGAAATAAACAAACTCACCAAAGATTTTCAGGGAATGAAGGTGCCGGTGAAGATAATTATCGACCCTGCAACCAAAAGTTTTGAACTGAAGGTGGGAACGCCACCTGCATCCGCCCTGATCATGAAACGACTGAATCTGGAGAAGGGAGCATCCGATACCACGGAACCGGCAGGCGACCTCACCATGAAGGATCTGGTGGAGATTGCACGTATGAAAAAAAGTGACCTGCTCGGCAAGGATATAAAAGCAAAGGCAAAGGAAATAGCCGGCACCTGTGTCTCCATCGGCGTCACAATAGAGGGAATGAAGGCACAGGAGGCAATTAAAAAGATAGAAGAAGGGGCCTTTGACGAGCTCTTTACAGAGGATTGATAATAAATACCTCTATCTCCTTCTCGATTTTATTTCCCGCATTGTCGTAGGCAGTGACCTTTATGGTGTGGGCACCGAATATCTTCTCGTCCCATGTCCATTCATAGGGGGATGTGGTGACCTGTGCTTTATAGGTACCATCCACATGGAATTCCACCTTTGCGATTCCGGAGAGTGTGTCAGAAGGTGTTGCCTGCACGGTGATTTTTCCTATGATGAATGCCTTTTTGCACACAAGAGGCAGCACTTCACGGTCAAAGACGTACATCTTTCCCCCTTCCGGCTTCTCTATGATAATGGAAGGCACTGTATTGTCCACGGTGAATTCATCTGATATTGCCTTTCCCACATTGTTTGATGCATCCTTTGCAGATATTTCAAGGAGGTATTCGTTGCTGTCGTCCAGGCCCGTGGTGTTCCATACATATTCACCATCATTCTCAGTATCCGTAACGATATTGTGCCAGGTGATGCCGTTGTTCGGGCTGTATTTTATGGTGATGAGAAGGGTGGTATTGGCTGCATTATCGGTTGCGTTCCACTTTATGAGCACATCATCCCCCACCTTTGCCCCGGTGGCAGGAGCCACGATCTCCACTTCCGGAGGTGTTAAGTCCTGCATTTCGAATGTATGGCTTTCTGTCTGGATGGAATGGCCCGAGGTATCGAGAGCATAGAGATAGAATTCATAGGTGCCTATCAGGGAATATGCCCTGTTGCTGAAATACACGCTGTCCGTATGCGATATGCTGATATTAATGTGGGAGTCATCCGGGTAGATAACGATGAGGAAAACCTCGTCCACCTCCACATTATCGGTGACCGTACAGGAGATGTTGACATGGTCGCCCACGTTCTGGGTGGGGGGATCTGCACTGACGTTTTCGATTACTGGGGGAGAGAGATCATCTATTTCAAAGCCATACACGGAGGACACGTTTCCGTTACCGGAAGTGTCAACTGCATATATGTAGAATTCATAGGCACCCATCAGTTGGTAAGATTTGATGGAGTAAAACATGTCACCGGTGTGATTCTGATAGATGCTGAAGTTCTGGATACTGTCATCGGGGTAGGTAACACGGATGCGCACATCGGCAACTCCCACGTTATCGGTCACGTTGCACGAGATGGTAATGTCTTCACCGAAATCCTGAAGCGCTGGGCTCACCGCAACGTCGGTGATGACAGGGGGGACCTCGTCCGTCTCGATGATTTCAAACTGGAGGATTCTGCTCGCGGTGTCAAGGCCGTTGACATCCTTTGCATAGATGTAGTATTCATATATTCCCGCCACGGTGTACTGCTGGGTGAAGTAGTAATCTCCCCGCTGCAACAGCAGATCAAATTCATGCACGCTCGCATCGGGATAGGTGATGAATACCTTTGCCTCATCAACGCCCACATTGTCGGTGATGGTACATGAGATGTTCACATACCCATTTATTGTCTGGGGGGAGGGAGACGCATCAATGTTATTGATTTCTGGAGGAGTGGTATCGGCCACAATGGTCACCTGGACGGTGAAGGTACCACTGCCGCCATCTGAAGTGATGGTGATGTCACAGGTGTGCACTCCCACAGAAAGACCGGTGGTGTCAATATTCACAGTGATGGTATCATGCTCACCGGTTGAGGTGCCACCGGTGGGGGTGACGGTAACCCATCCACAGCTCTCACTTAACGAATAGGTGAGGG
>QMSU01000100.1 GCA_003650975.1 Thermoplasmata archaeon | reverse complement strand
TGCGGGGAAAGAAAAGGTATGACGACCTTCCGCGCAATGCAAAAAGATACGTCGATTACATTTCAGAACAACTGAACACACCGATAACCCTTATTTCAACGGGGCCTGCAAGAGACGAAACAATAATGATTTGATGCTATGCCTGGGCATCAACGGTCACAATTCTGAAGTAGATGCTTGCATCCTTTTCATCGAATATCCCCCCGTTGCCATCATCGCTTCCATCCGAAAGTTTGTACATGCTATCTGAAGGATATTGATGTCCCACCTTATTTCCAATGTAGTAATTTATACTCAGATTCGTACCCGTTTCTCTATTATCATCATCACCGTTTATGTCCAGAGATTTATCCTTGAATACATCCTGATAATAGAGCGCTATTGTTATCTTGTGGTATCCCACGCTGTCATCCACATCGATGGTTAAATTCCAGTTGACGGTAGTGTCCTCGTCTATGGTGAGTTCCTGCACACCCGCCTCTGGGAGAATGTATTCAGTATTTCCTATGGTAACGGTTGCATAAATGTCTGCCGTTTGCCGCAGCCACCGCACAGAATCCTTTATCCGTATCCTGCTGATCTCCACTTCTATTGCAGCATTGTTGAATGGAAGGTAATCCTGTCCGTCGAGAACACCGTCATTATCGTCGTCACTGTCCGCATTATCTCCGATGCCATCGCCATCGCTGTCTCTCCACTCATTGGGATCGCTGGGGAAGGCGTCTTTGTCATCGGGAACACCGTCGCCATCCTTGTCATGTGTTGGATTGAGAATGTTTTCGTTCCAGCTCTTGTAGGCAAAGGGAGCCACCACGATGACTATGATGATTATGATTATTGCCATGAATAAAAATAACAGGTTTCTTCCAGATTTTATGTCCTTCATTCTAAACATAATTGATGCTAACCTTAAAAAACTTATGCATACTCCTTAAATAAGTGCGATACTCACCACGTTGCTTCCACGCAGCACTATTTTGCCCAGTCTTCGTTCCTCCCCCTCCTTTTCCTCTCTGGCGTCATCCAGCACGAGGTTCATATACTGGTCATGGCCAATAAGTTTCCCTTTTAGCACCCTCCCATCCTTGAGAAGCAGGGAAATCTCTCTATTTTTGCTCACCTCCAGCAGGTCAATGGGCAGCACCATAGAAGGGAATGTACATCCCTTTTATATATCTTTACCTATCTGGGCTCCCGGGAAATATGGGAATGGGGATATCACAGGGCATATGGAGTGAGTTTTGGATGCCAGTCAAAGGAACATTTTTGTATGAAATACGGGAAATGAAAAAGAAAGAGAAGCGGTATTTTCAGGCCAAGGTAATCACTCCAGTAGTTCCTCTCCCATTGGTTGCCCGCATCATCCCGCGCGTTCTGGGAGTTCTCAATAAAATTGTTTTCAGATATGGCATTTTCCGTGCTTCGCCATCCAAAGTATATCCCATAGTGTTCGTTTTTTTCCATATGGTTATGGACGATGACATTATCAGTTGAATTCACAAACTGGGGGCCGTGAATATTCAGGAAAATCACATTTCCCGAGATGTTGAACTGATGTGAGTTGTATAAATAGATGGAGTACCAGTTTTTCGAGAAATTGTTTTCCGCAATGCTGCCGCTGTCTCCTTCCATCCACACCGCATACCAGGCATTGTAGGAAAAGGTGTTTCCTCTGATTGTTGCGTCAGTGGCATGTTCACCCCATACACCGTACCAGTTATCATGGAGTGTGTTATTCTCTATGTCAGTTTCGCCGGTGCCGTTTATCCATATCCCGCATTCATTGTTTTCTATCACGTTTTCCGTGATGCGGCACCCGACCCCCGCTATCCAGATGGCGGTGGAAAAGGAATGGATTTCATTTTCCGTTATCAGGGCATGATTTCCGTAGCAGATGATGCCCTCATTTTTCTCATATCCTTCTATCTCAAATCCCCTAATAGTGATATCGGGGGAACACAGTATGATGCCGCCTGTTTTTATTGTTGCGTCCTCACCTGTAATTGTGAGTGATTTATCTATGGATAAATTTTCAACATACACCCCGGGATGAACAATGATTCTGTCGCCATCGCTGGCATTTCCGATGGCATCCTGTATCTTCGTGTAATTGCCGGGGCCGTCTCCCCCCACATGAAGGGTGTGATGGATATACCCAGCGGATGATTCATACCCTCCTATCTTCAGAGTTGGGTCACCGAACAGCTTCAGTTCCTCTGCCGCCTTCATGTGAAATGCCTTTGCCACGCCACTCCATGAGAAATTATTCAGATACCCTGTTATTGCATTTCCCCACGCATTTCCCAGAAGCCCTCTTCCCGCCATCTCCTCGCACAATCGCAGGTGCAGGTTACCGAGGAACATCTCTGTCACATTCTCTCCGTGCCCTATCCAGCAGAGACCTGTGGGGCCAATACTCGCAACTGCCTTTCCTCGCGCAACCCAGAACCAGTTGAAGCATTCACGGGTTCCGTTGAATTGCCCCAGTCGTGCACCTGATGTGAGGATTATCGGCAGGTAATCGTTTTTCAGCTGGAGGACATTCCATTCATAGTAGTAAATCCATTTTTCATCATCCTTTGCATGAGTTGCCCACAGATGGTGGTTTCCTGCCCCCTCGTTTATAATGTCATTTATCTTTTGTGCATACAATCCATCGGATGCATACGCCTTGGTGATGTGGTATCCTTCCATATGCTCCGCAATACTGTCAAGCAGGTATTCTCCCTCTGCAATGTCCCAGGGGTCGTGGAGATACAAATCACCTCCGAAGAGGGCCACGTTGTTGAACCGCACATCCGGATTGTTTTCATAGGAGATGATATTCTCAATAACCTGCTCCAGCTCCGCATCGCTTCTTACCGGAAGTCTTCCAAGATACACATCGGGCAGCAAATCCACCTCATCTGCCAGCTTCTGACCGGATATCTCGTGGTCAAATTCCCCGAAATATCCGTTGCCGTTGGTGTCCCACGAGGAAAAGGAGCCGTCGGCATTGTACAGGTCAGCAAAGTACAGGTCACTGATGAACCTTCTTTCGTATTCCCACGAGGAACTGCGGTCGTTCAGCCATGAATACCGCACGGGCAGCAGCCAATCCTCCTTCAGGTATTTTCTGCCCCCGACGAGCAGCACATATCCGATGTCCCACTGTTCGACAGCATCCTTTATGAAATATTTTATCATCTCTGCTTCATCTCTTCCGGTACACGGAAAGTACCTGCCTGCATAGATGTCGTCCACTGAGACAACGGTGGTGTTTATCTCCAACCGTTCCTTGTGAGATGCCAGCCGCTGCAGTTTTTCGACCCATCTTTCAGGTGTGATGATGAGGAAACAGTGGCCATCAATGGCTGCAGGCGTTTCAGGGGGATGTTCATATCCTATTCTCGCCCGTGCGCCATTCTCAGAAAATAATGTGAGGAAAAGAAGGAGGTGCCCGTTTTTTATGCCCGCTGCCATATGATACTGCACTTTCTGTTCCGGTTCCACATAACTGATTTTTGTTCCCAGCGGAAATTCAAGCATTTTCACCTCACCCGGCGGAAGGGTTATCTCAATTTCATGCTCGCGGGCTGTACCGATATATGGGAAAATAAAAAGAAGCATGACCGGTATGACAAGCCATCTCATAGATGTAATTGAAAAGTAAATTTATATAGTTTGGGCCATTTTACCTCCATGAAATGGTCTGTGGCACTGATGGTCGTGTTGATTGCATTTTCATCTTCCTTTGCGGGAACTTACGGTATTCATCATCCAACTGATGCCGTTCAGGAATCTGGTTCAGCGGATGAAAGCACGTATATTCCAGAAATGAGATGGCTCAGCGAAGAACATCCTCTCATCTCTGCGGAACAGGTTGAGCACTATGCAGGAGTGGGCATCAGTGAGGGAAAAAGAGCAGTCATTATGTATGAAAACGGGAGCGTTTCATATGACTACTTTTCTTCGGGAAACGATGCCTATGACCTGATAATAATTGCACCGGATGACTGGAAGGATTCCCTCGCACCGCTGCAGCAACATAAAGAGAGCCATGGCATACAGACCATGGTGGTTGGCCTGAATGAGATTTACGGCGGCACCTACTTTTCGGTGCAGGGCAGAGACGATGCGGAAAAAATCAAGTATTTCATTAAAAATGCCATTGAAGAATGGGGAATAGAGTATGTCATGCTGGTGGGGAGCTACTATCGCCTCCCGATGAGAAATGCCGTGCACATATGGGAGGACCGTCACCGGCTGGTCACCTTTGCCATCCCCACAGACCTGTACTATGCAGATATCTATCGATATGAGGGCGGCACCATTGTTTTCTCTACATGGGATACCAACGGCAACGGCGTGTATGGCGAGGTGTATGAGGGCGACCTCGGGGAGAACGATATCATTGATGTCTATCCAGATGTGTATGTGGGGAGACTTGCCTGTGAAAATGAAAGAATTGTCAGAAATACGGTGGAAAAGATAATCAAGTATGAAAACAAGGCGTACGGCGAGGAATGGTTCAAAAGGATGATACTGGTGGGCGGTGATACCTTCCCCGGATGGGGTGTGGTGGAGGGCGAATTCATGAACAATTTTGTTGCAGACATCATGAAGGGCTTTTCATTTTACCGCATACAGTATTCCCAGGGAAACCTCAATGCAGTTGAAATTGAAAAGGCACTGGAAAAGGGGGCAGGCTTTCTCTATTATTCGGGCCACGGATTTCCCTACGGATGGGCAACATATGCCATAGATGACGAAAACGAGACATGGGTCGGCAGGTATTTCATTCCCTATATTGCGGCACTGTTCAATGGCTACAGACTTCCGGTCATATTTCTTGATGCATGCCTCACCGCCAAACTTGATTTCAATTCCTCCGATTTGCGGGAGGATGGTGTTCCCATGCCAATCAATGCCACGTTCCCATGCTTCGCCTGGTCATTTGTCCGCCATCCGTATGGCGGGGCCATCGCCACCGTTGGTGCCACGCGCGTTGCATTCACCGGCGTTGATGAGGAGGGCCCCCACTGGGGCGCGGGTCTTCTTGCGGCATCCTTTTTCGAGGCATATCAGGAAACGGATATTCTCCGGGAGGAGTTTGCAGGCGCCCAGGAAGCGTATGCGAACAATGCGCCGGGGGATACATTCACCCTGCAGGAATTCATCCTTCTCGG
>QMSU01000099.1 GCA_003650975.1 Thermoplasmata archaeon | reverse complement strand
AGGGACCGCCATGATGATGGGGATCCGGCCCGAGGCCCTCACGCGCCTCATGGCCATTGCGCGGGCCACTGCCAAGATGACAGGCCAAGAGGTCACCAAGGCATTTGAGGACATCACCCTTGGTATTGCGCGACAGAGCAAGATGATCCTGGACAACCTGGGCATTATAATCCGGGTTGAAGAAGCCAATCGCCGCTACGCAGCCAGCCTTGGCAAGACCGCCAGCCAGCTCACAGATGCTGAGAAAAAACAGGCATTCCTCAATGCAGCCCTAGAGGCCGGCGAGGACCTGATGCACCGTCTGGGGGATCAGTCAGATACTACGGCTGATAAGGTCCAAAGACTCAAAACCCAGTTTTCCAATTTATATGACACTGTTTCAAAATTTTCCGTTAAGCAGCTTGTCGGGGCGATTTATCGAGTGAGTTACAATCAAACCAGAAGAGGGAAAGCGTACTTTTCGATCGACATCTTCAAAGAAACACGGAACGGAGAACCTGATGGGAGAGACTGACGACGGCAGTGTAGGTGTTTCCACCTGTTAAATCCGCCTGACGAGGCCCTTCGGCAAGGCCGAAACACACCCCTTCGGGGGTGTCGCGGAAGCCGATTCAGAAGGAGGCTGATGGAGCCTTTCAAGTAGTGAAGTTCATCCCCGATACGGGGGCCGGGAAAGGAGAACGGCCATGAACGAGTTGACGGCACACCAATTGGATGCAGTTTACACGCCGATGCTGAATCGCATCCATGGTTTTTTTCGCAATCTGGATCTCGATTTTGTCAAAATTGAGTTTTGTCCCGATTTGTCGAAGCCGATCAACGTCACATTTCTTCATAGCAAGAAGAATTGTCCTCTCTGTTTCTATTCGCACCCAGAGCCTCGCTTTTTCTTCGAGGGGAAGAATTTTACTAAACTAACTGATGTCGTAGCTGCCATCCAAAAGAAAGAACAGAAGATTTTCACCAAGAAAGACATTGAGCATTACAAGGCTGACTACGAAAAAGGACGAAGGATTCTTCAAAAGATTGCTGTCTTTGCTGGCCCAACCACTTCGAACATCCACTTTTCCAAGTCTGCAGAAAGATATGATCTGCCGCATAGCCGTGCTTGGTTTGTGCTTCATCAACCCGATTACGACCTCTGGATCGGCAGGAACAAAAGCCATGTAATGCGGTACATTCGGTGCCTTTCCATTTTTGTCCCATGCGAATACGAAGGTTATCCGGGAGACTGCATATGTTCCATTCTTCCGGGCTCGATTCGAGCCAAACTTAAGAAGCTTTTGAAAAGCGGAGCCATTTGATCCCATAAAGTTCATCCCCGATACGGGGGCCGGGAAAGGAGAACGGTCATGAACGGGAAAGAAATCGCTGCTGCTCTCCGCGAGATCGGCGATCGGCTGAAGGCAGCCGGTGAGAAGAATGGCTTCCGACTGAAGACCTACAAAGGCGCGGCCGATCGGATCGAAAGCATCCCTAACTTCGATGATCTTTCTTTGGATGAGATTGCCAAAATCCCCGGTTTCGGCAAGGGCATCATGGCCAAGATTGCGGTATTCCGAAGCACCGGAACCTATCCCCTCCTGGAGGAGTTGCGACGCACGACGTCCATCAAGGAGCGATGGCCGCTCTTTAAAGCTCTGGCGATCGTCAGACCGGTTGTGGATGCGCTCCAGAAGAAGTTTCCCGAAGCGCATGTCTACATCTGCGGAAGCCTCCGTCGCGGCAAGGATCCCAAGGATGCGGACGTCCTGCTGGCAGGGGATGGCGACCCGGCCCGGTTTTGCGAATTCTTCCGAACGCTGGGCGACCAATCCCTTGATCAGGGTGAAAAAAGCACCGGCATCATCAAGGACGGGCTGCAGATCGACCTACGAATCGTGCCCCGCCGGAGCGTAGGTGCCGGGTTGCTCTTTTTTACCGGCAGCGCGGACTTCAATATCCGCCTGCGAGGGCTGGCCAAAAAGATGGGCCTGAAGCTCAATCGCGACGGGCTGTTCGACGGGGACAAGCTGATTGTATCGGAAACGGAGGAGGAAATCCTTGGGGCATTGGGCATGAAATGGCTGGAACCGAGCATGCGAGTGTAGCCCGAACGGTTTAGGTGTAAGGAGGTGATCATGAAGAATAGGGTCCGCTTTTGGATCTGGCACCCGAACTCCGGGTTGGTCAAGATTACTATAGAAGAGGGCAAGCCCATCGTATTTCGCGGTGGACAGAAGAACGGTTATCACGGGTGGCAAGAACAGTATTATTGGTGGACAGAACGGTATTGGCTGGAAGATGATGTCGTCTATGTCGAATATGAAGATCACTCAAGGGATTATGTAAAATGCGTTTGTAGGAAAGGAGACCTACATCATTTTAAAGCAATTCGTGACATACTTCCCGACGGCACGAAGATTTATGAAGAAGGGATCCGCTTGCCGAAATGGGAATCGGTAGAAGAACGGCAGGGGAATGCCATTTCGCTGAAGTAATAGGCTAAGGGAGCACGTGTCCTGGAGGGTCAATGACCCAAAGAAAGGAGGCAAAACATGTTGGAAGTTTTGACCGTCAGCAAAGACGAAGTGACTGTGGGCTTGGTACAGCTCAAAAACGGTGGGGAGACGTTCTGTCTGTATAAAGCCTCTTGCAAAGATGATTCGTCGCCTTTTGAGCACATCTCATCGTTCTTCTTCTGCACCTTGACCGGTTCTTCACTGGCCTCAATTCTATTCGGTTGGGACGCCGGATGGTGGGGGCTGAGTGCGTTTCTCATGTTGGCTACACTGCGTACGACTTTCTTGCTTTCTTTGGGGTGGCCCAAGTTGCAAGGCGGCTGGATTAGCCGTGCATGTGGAGCCTTTTTGGCTACCCCATTCGTATTCGTGGTAGCGGGTCTCACCGGCATGATGGACTCCGCTTCAACCCTTTTGAGCGGCAAGTCCCTGCGAGTGACGCAAAAAGTCATCGGCTAAGTAAGATGACGCCCCATCGGAGCGGCTGAGCTTGGCTCGGCCACAGAGAAGAGGAGGAGCACAACATGGCGAACAAGATCGACACCACCACTTTGGAAGAGAAGGAAACGGAGACGACACCCTTGGCGCGATACTTGGATTCGCTGGAAGCCCGGCGACCGGGCATCGTCGAGAAGTTGAAGCTCGACAGATGCCACACCAAGGGCGAAGCGAAGCGGAAACTCCGTCGTTATTTGGCCTCGGCGATCCCGGAGTAAAGAAAGAGAACCGCGTTGGGGAATTTGGGTAGTTTACCGTGACCTCAGCAGACAGGCCGTCTGCTGGTAGGGAGGAGGAAATCATGGATTGCTCCAATTGTCTTCATCAAGAAGTGTGTTTTTACCTTCACCGCAGTGCCGCCTGCGACCCCGGCGAATTCATGGCCGAGCATTGCAAGAATTTCAAGGGCAGCATGCGAAACTGCTATGGGTGTACGCGAAAGCCTGCCGAAGGCGAGTGTGAGAAGTTCGAATGCACTGCCAAAGAGTTGAAAACCGGCATTGCCTGAAAGTCTTAATGGCGATACCGAGTCCCGTGGAAATCGTCCAGAGATGGAGGGAAGAGCATGACCCCAACTGAGCTCAAGCAAGCCATTCGCCTCAGCAAGAAGGCGAAGATCCCGCTGATGATCTGGGGCCACCACGGAGTGGCCAAATCGTCAGTGGTCCGTCAGGTGGCCGAAGAAGACGGTATCGGCTTCATCGATTTCCGATGCAGCCAGATTGAAGCCACCGATCTGAGAGGATGGCCGAGCAGGATTGAAGACCAAGATGGCTGTGGAATGACCGTCTACAATCCTCCGGCCGAGTTGCCTCGCGACCCGGAAGGAGAAGGACTGTTTTTTCTGGATGAATTGAACCGGGCCGACGATCCGGTGATTCAGGCCGTCTTCCAACTGATCACCGAGCGCCGGATCGGGCCTTACAGGCTCCCGGAGGGCTGGCACGTAGTGTCGGCCTGCAATTTTACCGAGGGCTACCACGTGAACGATTTCTGCTCGGCCTTTGTCGGGCGTTTTTGCCATGTGGAAGTCCAAGCAGCCAACGAAGGTTTCTTCAGCGACTGGTCCACCTACATCACGCAACGGCACGGCGACGTTGCCGCAAAGGCGATTCAATTCATCGCCCAGGACATGTCGAACATCAGCAGTAAGAAGAAGATCGGTATGGACCTGGAAATCGAGCCGTCGCCAAGACTGTGGGATGCAGTCATCCGCTTGGAAAAGGCCGCCGACGGCTTCGACAAGAACATCACTCGCGAAATGCGATCGGGTCTCATCGGCACGGCCCTGAGCCTGGCTTATGAGCGAGCCACCTTCGAAATCACGCCCAAAGAGATCGTAGAAGGCGGCGTGGATTCGGTGAAGGCCAAGCTGACCAAGGCTACCAGAGACCAACGGTCGGCCCTGGCCTGGGGCGTGTGTGCCTTCGTGAAGGCCAAACCCAAACTCAAAGAGGCACAGGTCAACAACGTGCTTGACCTGATGGACTGGTACCTCGATTCCGATCAGGATATCGCCATCGTCATCATTTCCCAAATCCTCAGGGAATACATGGGAAAGCACGCCGTGGCCTTTGCCTGCAACAAGGCCCTGGCCGAGTTGTTGGGTGAAGAGAAGAACAATCACACCGATACGCTGTGGTATCGGAATCTCGCCAAGCGGAAGCGTCTTTATGAGAAGACCAAGCAAATCCTGGCCTCGGAGGGCTAAAGCCCAGAGAGGAGGATGGGAAACATGTCCGATCCGATCAAAGACGCCACCTGCTGGCTTCTTTTGAAAAAGCCATGGTACGGCACGTTCGTATCCATGATCCGCTGGCGTGAAAACGACCAGTGCCCCAGCATGGGTGTCTGCATTCGCCGAGATGGGACCGTAGCCGGTGTCTGGAATGCTGAATTCGTTAAGCGACTCACCCGCAAGGAGCTGGCTACGGTACTGATGCACGAAGCAGACCACGTGATCCGGCTTCATACCGTGCGCCGTTTGGATCGCTGGCCGGAGTTGTGGAACGTCGCCGCAGACATGGTGATCAACGGCCCCAAAGACAATCCGCACCTGGTGATCGAAGGGGAGTGTCATCTTCCGACGTTTCCCCCAACGGAACCAGGCGGAAAGCCGATATCCTGCGTCTACAACAAGTTCGATCCGGCTTGGACGACCGAGGAAGTCTTCAATGCCCTAAAGAAAGAAAGCAAGATTTGT
>QMSU01000098.1 GCA_003650975.1 Thermoplasmata archaeon | reverse complement strand
GGATGTGCATCACATTAACCATTAAAAGTTAAATACAGGTTTGGCTATAAGCAATACCATAAAGCCCCGTGGTGTAGCGGTTCAGCATGTGGGACTTTGGCGAGAATCCTCCGCCAGGTTTCATAGGGAGGCATCGGAGAAATCCCGCGACGGCAGTTCGAATCTGCCCGGGGCTGTGGGCTCCCGTAGTGTAGACCGGCCAATCATTTCGGCCTTTCGGAACCCTTTTGCTACGCAAAAGCGTTCACGGAAAAGGGTTGAAGAAAGCCGAAGACTCGGGTTCGAATGCACACATTGCGAGCGCGATGCATTTCCTCGCCGGTGTGCTCGGAAATCCCGACGGGAGCACTCCTCCCTTCACCTGCCTCTTCTGAATCATTTCGACACATTTTAATGGCATGCTGCCTTGATTGTTCATGCGATTGGGCATTGCGGCTGCGGGTGCGGTGATGCTGATTGCCGGCATTCTGGGAATGACAGATATTATATTTCAGGTACCGGGCGTGCCGGAGCACGTGCTTCCTGAATATATCTGGCCCCTCCTGCTCATTATGGGGGGTGCGATGGGTGTGGCAGGTTTGGTGCTCCGGGGAAAGAAAAAGGAGGAAGACACCATCAGTCCCAACGAGATGAAGAGCTGCCCCCACTGCGGAATGCTGATTCCCGCGGATGCATCACGCTGTGAGCACTGCGGAATCCGATTCAAATCACTGTATGAGGATATCAGGTAGCCGATGGATGACGAGATAAATTTAACAAAGCTTATATATACAATTGTGGTATGTTGATACAGGATGGGATTGTTTGGTAAATTATCCGGCTGGCTTTCTTCTATATTTGGAAAAAAGCATGTGAGAATAGGTATTTACGGCCCTCCCAATGCGGGAAAAACCACGCTTGCCAACAGAATTGCCATGGACTGGGCCGGCGAGATTGTGGGTGAAGTATCCGAAATTCCCCACGAGACACGGAAGGTGCAGAAAAAGGACAGGGTGGTGATAAGGGATGGAAAGGCATCTCTCACCCTTGACCTTATCGACACTCCCGGTATAGCCACGAAGATAGACTACCACGATTTTCTGGAATTCGGCATTGACGAGGAGGATGCAAAACAGCGGGCAAAGGAGGCCACAGAGGGAGTCATTGAGGCCATCAAATGGCTTGACAACGTGGACGGCGTCATTCTTCTGATGGACAGCACCAAAAACCCCTTCACCCAGGTCAACATCACCATATTCGGAAATCTTGAAGCCCGTGAACTGCCATTTATCATAGCGGCCAACAAAATAGACATGAACGGCTCCCCCGCAACACTCCAGTCGGCATTCCCCCAGCACGAGGTGGTTCCCATTTCCGCGCTGGAGGGAATCAACATGGATCTGTTCTATGAGGCGATACTCAAGACATTCGGCAAGAAGGGGCGATAACATGGAAATAAAGGTGAATTTCATCTCCCAGGAAAAACTGAATGGCTTTTCCACCGATGAGAAACTGGAATTTATTCTGAAAGAGGTGGAGAAGGGGCAGATTCTCGTGCTCGAGAGAGGATTGAAGGCCGAGGAACAGACGAAACTCATTGAGATGACCATGAACGATGTCAACGAGAAATTTACCGGCATAGAGATGGAAAGCTACATCGAGGAAAAACCCACCTTCCTGCAGAAGCTTCTGGGGAAAAACAGCGCACGCATGACCATCGTGGGGCCCGCGGGTACACTGAAAACAATCTACAAGGATAAGGACGTGATACAGGCGGTCATCGTGGGGAAAAAGAAGTGATGCCATGCCCCACCAGTGTTTGAAATGCGGAAAGGTATACAAGGACTCCCGCTATGTCTTCGAGGGATGCCCCGAATGCGGCGGAAAAAGCTTTTACTACACCAAAAAGCCGCTCAATGAGGAGAAGAGGAAGAAGCTGCTGGAGGAAATTGAAAAAGATGACATGCTCACCGGCGAAACCCTCGATGACATCTTTGAGGACATCAGAAAGAAAAAGGAGGCGGCACTCAAGGAGGCGGAAAAACTCAAGGAAAAGGTGGAGAGCATCCACGTGAAGGAGGCAGGGGAATATGAAATCAACGTGCGACGCCTCATGGAGGAAGGCTCCATCATCATCTACCGGGAGGGCACCTACTACATCTACCTGCCATCGCTTTTTTCAGGAAAAAAATAATATACGCTGCACGCTTCACAACTCATGATCAGAGACACCGAAGTAACCCGCCTCATCGTAGAGCAGTTCAGCAAAACATTTCTTGAGCACATCCATATAGATGTAGCCATTGTGGGCGCCGGCCCCTCCGGCCTCACCGCAGCCCGCTACCTTGCGAAAGCGGGAAAAAAGGTGGTGATATTCGAGCGGAAGCTCTCGCCTGGCGGCGGCATGTGGGGCGGCGGCATCGGCTACCCCGTGATTGTGCTCAAACAGGGCCATGAAATTCTGGAGGAAACGGGCACAAAATGCGTGGAGAAGGACGGCTACTGGACGGCGAATTCCATAGAGGCAGTGGCGAAATGTGTGGCCGCCGCTCTTGATTCCGGTGCGCAGATATTCAACGCCATGAGCGTGGAGGATGTCATGGTGCGGGACGGCAGAATATGCGGCGTGGTGGTGAACTGGTCTGCCATCATGGATGTCGGCCTTCACGTGGACCCGGTCTCCATAGAGGCAAAGGCGGTTATCGATGCCACAGGACATGACTGTGATATCACCCGAATCGTGGAGAAAAAGTACGGTCTGAACACGCCAACCGGGAAAATCGAGGGAGAAAAATCCATGTGGGCCGATGAGGGAGAGAGAAAGACGGTTGAGCACACCGCAGAGGTGTTTCCCGGCCTTTACGTGACGGGCATGGCCGCCAATGCCGTTGCAGGCGCACCTCGAATGGGCCCCATCTTCGGCGGGATGCTTCTTTCAGGAAAAAAGGTTGCGGAGATGGTTATGGAAAAAATATAATGTCGTTATATCCGGCAGGGTTCATGGTGGAAATGTATTATGCCGGGAAAAGATTCGGCAGAACGAGGAAGGGGAAGATGGTTATCTCCCTCCTCTGCCTGCCTTTCCTTGCCCTCGCTCTCGTTATACTTCTTAAAAATGAGTATCCCTCGTCCCTCATATCCATTCCCTTTTTCCTCTTCCTCCTGTTCATCTTATGGAAAATGGTCATATTCAACAGATAAAAAATCAATCCTTCTTTATCTCTATTTTTTCGTCCAGATAAAGTCGCATACCGTCAAAGGCTGCAATGGTGGGCACCCCGCTCTCCTTTGTGATCCAGTTCGCCTGGTTGTTCACGTCCACAATCACCTTCAGTCCGAGATGGGTGAGAATGGCAAGTTCAGGTTCCACCGCCTTCACCAGCTCGGCCACCTCCTCCGCCGACATGTGGAAGGGTATCTTTCCGTTGAGCGGGCGGGTGAGGCAGGCAATGAGAACCCGTGCACCTTTATGGGCCTCCACAAGGCCATCGAACAGCTGGGTATCGCTGGTATAGGAAACGGTCCCGTGTTCGAGTTTTAACTGGAATCCGACGGTACTCTCATCTGAATGAAGTGCAGGAGTGATGTGCATCTCATACCAGTCCTTGAGGAGGATGGTATCTCCTGGCTGAACAACTTTTACTTCCTTCGCAATTTTTTTGTGATAGGCAGAAAGTGCCCTGTAATCATGCGTGCCATTGATGACGCTTTCACTTCCGATGAGCATGCCCCGTTTGTTTTTCCCCCCGAGGGTCATCGCCTCCACAAGGATTTCAGCATCATTGTAATGGTCTGGATGCGCATGGGAAACAAAAATCACGTCGGTTTGCGTGGGATCAATATCCAGGTCCAGCGCCCTCACCAGTGCTCCCGGACCGGGGTCAACATGCATGAGAAGTCCCTTATCTGCGATATAGATGCCGCCTGTGGCTCTTTTTTGAAAGATGGTGGCAAACCGGCCGCCGCCGGTGCCGATGAAGGTAATCTTTGCCATTAAGCCGTAATGGATGAGGGGGATATTATACTTTGGGCCATCCTATGCGAGGGTGATGAACCGTTCATCCCACGCCTCTGCACCTGAGGGGCTGTATCCCACGGCCTTTATCCGGTGTGTTCCCTCCCAGTTATCGAGGGGCATCTCAAAGGGTACCTCCTCATCCACATGGGCAAGCTCACCATCAACATAGAACTCCACCCTTTCCGCATTTTCGGCATATGCCTCAATGCGCCCCTGCTGAATATCCTGCAGAGAAACACACAGTTCTTCCACAGGTGGCAGCGGAAGGCTGCACACATAGGCAACGCTTCTTCTCACCATCCACCAGTTGTAGCTCAAATTCTGCTGCGTGCCCCCGGTCCATGCATACACATAGCGGGGTATGCCGTATATGGTGAAACCGAAAAATTCTTCCACCGTTCCGTTCATGCGCGGCGGTATTTCGGGATGAGCACCGTACACAATGACCTTTCCTGCCCCATAGGTGGTTTCAGCCGCAGCATGATATCCCCTTATGTCCGTGACAATTGTTCTGTAAGGTTTCCATGTTCCCAGCCACATCCAGTAATGTATGGGTGCCTTATCCATGGGTTCCTCGTCATATGTGGCAATGCTCACCGCATCCACCATGCCATACAGGCCCGGCCCTCCCCCATAGGTGAGATATCTGTGTTCTGTCCCCCCGAAAATGGGGTGCTCGGAAAGGGTGTGCCGGATGGGAATGTTCGCCCTTCCCTCCTCCTTCCACAGATACTGCCACTCCTCATTCTGGTCGTCATTCACATGGGCGTCTATCAGGCCGAGGGATGCGGCGGTGATGAGAAAATCGAGTATGTGGGAGGGACGCTCGTATCCATCGGAGGCCATGTTGGCACCGCCGCATATGCCCACGTATCCCCCGCCGTTGCGGATGAACTCCTTCACCTGCTTCCTCCACTGGGGAAAAAGTCCGTGGAAATACTGCCTGCCGCTTGCGCCTATCACCAGCACCTCATAGTTTTCGAGACTGCCGTTCATCACGTCCGGCCAACCGATGCGTGTAACTTGTAGTTCATAGGTGGTGTCATATGCATGCCAGGTGTAACGGAATGCCTTTTCCAGCAGGTTCACCGAGGGGGAAATGGAATCATACAGGGCAATCTTCACCTCGTGTGTCTCGTGAGAGGCTGGCGCTGCCTGCACACCCACAAGAAAAAAAATGATGCACACAATTGCCCCTGTTTTCTTCATTACGGGGTAATTCTTTTCAACCTTATATACTTTAGTTTG
>QMSU01000097.1 GCA_003650975.1 Thermoplasmata archaeon | reverse complement strand
TAAAAAATGCACATGTTCATCTGATTGAGAAAGAGCACATGGGATGAACATGTCTGGAACTGCCTTCTGTACCATCTTCATAAGGGCATGCAAGAATGACATAGGGGGTGGTTCACTTGACAATCTCAGTATTACCTATGAAAAAGATGAAGAGGCTTCGGTATTCAGTTCCATGGAGTGAAAGGCGCTTATGGATGTTGCAGCATTTCTCATAAGCAGAACTTATGAATATCCTGGCGATTCTCATGAAAAGAAAAAGCAGTGGCCCCTCATAAGGAAAGATAAATGTATTTTTCATTTTTGCTGCGCAATTAAAAATATTTATAAGCAGGAGCACAATTCCAACGCATGTATTATTTGGTGAATATGGAAAACACCATCCGCATTCCCCCCTCCTACATTGGAGAAGATCTTGATGAGGTGAGCGAGCACATTGTCAGGGAAACATTCGAGGGAACCATGGACAAGGAACACGGTATCATTGTGGTTGCCCGCAATGTGAAGCGGCTGGGGGAGGGATACATCCTTCATGGCGATGGTGCCATTTACCAGCATGTGGAATTCGAGGCGATAACGTTCAAGCCTGAGATGCATGAGGTGCTGGATGCCATCGTGTGTGATGTGGTGGAATTCGGCGCCTTCTGCCACATCGGCCCCCTCGACGCCCTCGTTCACAAGAGCCAGATCATGGATGATAAGGTCGTCATTGATGTGGACAACAAGCGGATGGAGGGAAAGGAGAAAAAGAGGGTGCTCAAGGTGGGCGACAAGGTGAGGGTGAGAATCGTGACCGTCTCACTGAATGAGATGAACCCGAGAGAGAGCAAGATAGGACTTACCATGCGGCAGCCCGGGCTGGGAAAGGAGGAATGGAGAAGAGGTGAAACACAATGAGGGCATGCAGAAAATGCCACATACTCACCACCCGGAGCACCTGCCCCTACTGCGGGGAGGCAACCTCAGAGCACTGGCAGGGCTACATGGTGATCATAGATCCTGTCAACTCGCAGATAGCACGGCAGATGAAATTAAAGATGCCCGGGAAATACGCATTGAAGGTTCGATGATGTATGTGCTTCCCAACTCCAGAAGAGATGAACTCAAAAAACCTCTGGGAAGGGTGGTGAGGAAGATTCACAAAAACGAGCTCTCGGAAAGAGTGGTCTCAGTGGGCGATATGGTGACCATGACGCTGAAGGAAGCGGGCATTGAGCCGGATGTGGCGGTGGTGGACTATAAAATCGAGAGAAAGGAATATAAAGGCCAGCGATTTCATGCAGAGGAAATACTGCATGTGCAGAATCCGGCCGGCATGATAACCTGGGAGCTCTGGAATGCCGTTGCCACGGCGTATGCTTCCGGAAAAAAAACGCTGATCGAGGTGGACGGAGAGGAAGACCTGGCGGCACTGCCGGCAATATATCTCGCACCAGAAAACACCACGGTGATCTACGGCCTTCCCTCTCACGGGATGGTGGTGGTTGACGTGGGACTCGACGAAAGAAGAAAGGTAGGAGAATTCCTGAAGGAAATAGAGGGATAAAATGGAAATTGAGATTGAGAGCAGAAGGGAAAACAAACTGCTTGAACGGGAAGAAATCCGCTGCATAGCGGTATACGAGGGAACAACACCCACTCGGAAGAAGGTGAAGGAGACTCTCAAAAACAGCCTCGGCGTGGGAGGTTACATCGTCATCCAGGAGATACGACCCTTTTTTGGTACGCAGAGAGCACGCATCTATGCCAAGGTCTATCCGTCAGAAGAAGTGGCGCGGAAGGTGGAACGGGCGTATGTACTGAAGCGGGCCCAGTCTGGCAAGAAAGAGGAGAAGAAAGAGAAGGCACCCGAGGCAGAAGAAAAGAAAGAGGAGAAGACGGAAGAAGGGGGTGAGCAGGAATGAACAAACGGGAACTGTATGAAGTCGCCGACGGGAAAGTGGTGAGAAAGCGCATGGAATGCCCCAAGTGCGGACCGGGTGTATTCATGGCGGAGCACGGTGACAGGGTGAGCTGCGGAAAATGCGGCTACACAGAATTCAAGAAGAAAGTTTGAATATCTCCTGCCCTTCGTATTCTATTTTTACTATCCTGTGATGCGGGACATAGCCCCTTGCCGTTTCCAGGAATGCACGCCCGATAACGTGGATATCATCACCGTCAACAAATGCCATGTCATCCGGTTCTCCACGGCTGACATACCATACCCTCACCTTCGAAAAATCGTACCGTGAGTCCCACTTCAGTTTGTTGAGGAGGGAAACAGTATTCATGAGTAATTTAACTGTCATGCATTTTTAAGTTGATGGTTTTCTTCGACCATCGGAGCCGTTCGAATTCTTTGGTGGTATCCCATTTCACTCCAGTAGGCGAGAACCACCATTTTTATATATGGCTGTTCATTCTCATGTCATGATTCGACCATCGGTAATAAAAACATATTGCCCGTACTGTCATCGTCATACCGATCACGCACTGGAACGGGTGAAGAAAAAAAAGGCCTCCGAGCTCAAATGGGGGCAACGGCGGTTCCGTCGGGTGACGGCAGGGTACGGCGGTTACCCCCGCCCAAAACCAGAAGGAAGGGAAAAACCTACCAAACGAATCTCTTTGCGATACCGGTGCAATGAATGTGGTAAGGCGCACCAGAAAAAATGCATCCGGGCGCGAAAATTTGAAATCAAGAGGTGAAGCCATGCCAGCCCAGTTTTACCGGGTAAAATGCAGGGACTGTGATAATGAACAGGTGGTATTCAGCAGGGCAAGCACCGAGGTGAGATGTCACATCTGCGGCACCACGCTGGCCGAACCGACCGGTGGAACCGCAAAAATAAAGGGAGAGATAACAGAGGAATTGTCGCATGCTTAATGAACTTCCAGAACGGGGCGAGCTGGTCGTATGCACCGTGTCCAAGGCAAAGGGTTTTGGTGCCTTTGTGGAGCTTGAAGAATACCCAAATAAACGGGGATTCATCCACATTAAGGAGGTGGCCCCCGGCTGGGTGAAAAACATCAGAGAGTACGTGCGCGAGGGACAGCGCATTGTGTGCAAGGTTATGGATGTGGACCCCTCAAAGGGATATGTTGACCTTTCGCTCAAGAGGGTGAACGACCACCAGAAGAGGGAGAAGATACAGCAGTGGAAAAACGAGCAGAAGGCGAAAAAACTGCTGGAAATGGTGGGCGAAAAGGCGGGCATGAGTCTGGAGGAATGCTACGAAGCGTTCGGTCATGAACTTATCAGAAAATTCGGCACCCTCTACAGCGCCTTTGAAGAGACTGCGAGAAATGAACACGTGCTCATTGAGGAGGGATTCAGCAACGGATGGATTGATGCCTTTGTGGAGATAGCCAAGGAAAATATCGTCATCCCGTTTGTGGAAATAAAGGGATACGTGGAGATGAAATGCCCCACACCTGACGGTATCATCCATATCAAGAAAGCTCTTGGGATGATTGAGGGAAAGAAGGATGAGATAGAGATAACGGTGAAATACCTCTCGGCCCCTCTTTACCGTGTGGAGGTGCAGGCACCCGATTACAAATCGGCGGAAAAGGAGTTGAAGAGACGGCTGGACAAAAGCATCGAATACATCACCCAGCATGGCGGCTCAGGAAAATTCATGAGAGATTTAAAATGAGATACTGCGATGCCTGCAAAAGGTACACACTTTCTGAAGTATGTCCCGTGTGCGGGGGAGCAGCGCGCAGAAAGGAACCTCCCCGCTTCTCGCCTCAGGATCCATATGGAAAATACCGGAGAATGTTGAAGAGGGATAAAAATGGAAAAGTTTAGGATTGGAGATGTGAAGGTGGTGTATTCTGAAAAACCGAAACTGAAAAATCCCGTGTTCATAGAGGGATTGCCCGGCGTCGGGAATGTGGGGAAACTGGCGGCGGAACACCTGATAGATGAGCTTGGGGCAAAAAAATTCGCGGACATCTATTCTTCTGATTTCCCTCCGCAGGTATTTGTGAGGGAGGACGGAACCGTAAAACTCGTGAAAAACGAGCTCTACTACCACAAGGCAAAAAAGGGAAACGATGTCATCATACTCACCGGCGATTTTCAGGGGCTCTCCTCGAGGGGGCAGTATGTACTCGCCGAAGAACTTCTGAATGTTGCGGAGGAATTCGGTGTCACAATGATATACACCCTGGGAGGTTATGGCGTGGGCATCGAAATCGAGCAACCCCGCGTGATAGGCGCCATAACCCACCCCGAGCTGGCGGATGAAATCACCCGGCACGGCGTCATATTCAAGGAAGAGGAGGGCGGCGGCATCATAGGCGCATCGGGCCTTCTTCTCGGAATCGGGATGCTCAGGGGGATGAAGGGAGTCTGTCTGATGGGGGAAACATCCGGGTACATCGTTGATCCAAATTCCGCGCGGGAGGTGATAAAGGTGCTGGCGAAGATGCTGGGCATGGAGATAAGTCTCACTGGACTGGATGAAAAGGCAGATGAGGTAAAGAAGATTACCGACAAAATAAAGAACATCGAAAAATCCCTGGTGGAAAAGGAAGGATCTGAGGATTTGAGGTATATCGGATAATGGAGGAGATTGGAGAGATTAAAGAGAGTACCACCTCTTCATTCGTGTTCAGAGCAAAAGAGGATGTGAGAAAACATGATTATGTGAGGGTTGGCGACATTCTTGCCCAGATATGGGAGATAAAACAGCAGAGCAACGGCACTTTTGTCTATGCAAACATCATAGGAGCATCCAACCGACGGTACATGCCCAGAAGTCCCTTTAAGATAGGAAGTCCCGTGTATCGTGCAGAAGAAGAGTTTGCAAAAAAAATTCTTGGTATTGAGCGGGATGGCATCTACATCGGGTTGCTCAAGGATACACGGGTGAAGGTGTTTCTCTCGCCAGATGTGCTCATCCAGAAGCATCTGTGCATTCTTGCAAAGAGCGGAAGCGGCAAAAGTTATGTCATGGGTGTTGTCATAGAGGAATTCATGAAAAGAGACATACCTGTGGTTATCATAGACCCCCATGGTGAATATGTGTCATTGAGACGTCCGAATCTGGATAAGCAGGAATTGTCTTTCATGCGCAGATTCGATGTAAAACCCAGAGGGTATGCAAAGCAGGTCTATGAGTTTGCTCCCATCTGCAGCAAAAACAGGGATGCCATACCCCTCTATCTCGATGAGACAAACCTTTCATTCCAGGACCTGCTCAACCTCGTTCCCAATGCCACTCCCCTCCAGAAGGGGGTTCTCTATGAGGCATGCAACAGTGCCATGGAG
>QMSU01000096.1 GCA_003650975.1 Thermoplasmata archaeon | reverse complement strand
GGCTGTGGAAAGCCAAAATTTGTGGCCAAGCCACATTCATTTTGCAAAATCAATTCATTTCAAAATGAAAAATACAGACTAAAAATTGGCAAATCTGTATCCACCACTGGAGTTCTTTCTCTAATAACGAAAAATTTTTCTTTCAGCATGCATTTAAGTAATTGCATCCCATCCTTTTGCATTTTTATCACCAAAATGCATCTATCGGATGAAATGCATAATTTTATCAAAACGTTTTGTTAAGTTAACAGCACCATCGTGGAAATGAATAATGCAGCGAGAAAAAAAAGAAATCTTTATAAGAAGGTTTTTTATCTATTGTCATGAGGGGATGGAAGCACATCGATAACTTCGGCGAAAGCCTGAAAATATACGGCAAGGGCGAGATGCGCCGCCTTGTGGATCCCGCCGGAGAGGTAGTTGTGGAATACAGAATGGAGAACTAATTTAACGGCAGGAGCATTACATAGTAATGGACATTGAAACTGCGGTGGCGTATCTGCTGGAATTATCTGCCGGACATATCGAGTGTGAGAAAGATGGATTTATCCCCTTTTCTCAGAAGAAAGGGGCGACCGTGCACGCCATAGATGGCAGCTCGGTCACACTGTTCGACACCCATGCGTTTTCAATCTGTGCGCGCAGGGTTGGATACCTTCATGCAGATGAGCAACAGGTGTGGCACAGCGAGATAGGAGAGATAGCCATAGATGTCATTTCCTCTGATAATGCAGATGCTGTTAATGATGAACGGCGTGAAAAGGAAGAGCGGGCACTTGCTGAAACTCTGCAGGGCGGCCTGGTACTGTTCGACGGATGCACAGAGAGGCAGGAGTCTCATGTGGTGGGCATAAGCAAAAAGAGCGGCATACGAGAGGGGAATGCGCCCCTTCTCTCTGTGTTGAAACGAATAGGTGATTGCAGGATGCCAAAAAAATGCTGGTATTACGAGATACGTCACGGCACCTATGCAGTCAAATTCCATCCCCACGCACCATTCGTATTCAGGGTTGACTATGCCGGGAATGATGCTGATGAGGTGTTCGCAGAAATTGCGGCGCTGTGCGACGATATATCGTGCCTCGGCTATCCCTACCCGCTGGCGGAGATACACAGAATGGTGAAAATTGGAAGGGAAGAGGCAGAGGCGCTCAAACTGGATTTGGTGCGCATGCTGGTTGCGCAGGGAATGTCTCTAGAAGACCTCGACCAGCTGCTGTATGATTACCATGAGTATATGGAGGGATAATATGATGGGAAGAATTGTTGGCAGGACGGTGGGAGAAATCGCCTTCCGGCAGCACTACAGAGAGGAGTGCAGGGTGGGAGAGATCCTTGTGGCAGACGATAGGGAAAAGAATATGCTGTTCTTTCTGAGAGTGGTGGATATCCATTATGGGCAGGAAGGACCAGAGCGGTGGGGGATAAGAACGGCCGGGGACATGCTGTTTCTCGACAGCGAAAAGGAGGAGTATGCATTCAGGGGAAAGGAACGGCGGCTGTTCAACCTGTGCCTCTGCAAACCGCTCGGTTACATCAAAAACGGCACATTTCACAAACCGAAACTATTGCCGTCCCATTTTTGTGCGGTGAGGAGAGCAACACAAGAGGATTATGCCTTCCTTGAACGGTATATGGGTGACATTGAGGTGGGCACCCTCCGGAGTGGTGAAGATACATTGGAGGTGAAGGTGGGTGTGGCCGGAGAATTCATATCCTCACATATGGGGGTGTTCGCCACCACGGGAATGGGAAAGAGCAACCTCATGCGCGTCTTTGCTGCCTCAGTGATGAAAAGCGGGGCATACGGTATGCTGATCATCGACCCCCACGGCGAGTACTATCACGGCGGTGAGGGAAAGGGATTGAAACACCATCCGCTTGCGGATCAGCGACTGGTGGTGTACTCCCCCAACCCCTCGTTCGGCATGAACCGTCTCAGCATTTCCGCATATGAGATAGGTGTTGCCGATATCGCCGAGCTCTTCTCCACCAGTGAGGCACAGAGGGAGGCGCTGTACGCCCTGCACTCCAGGTTCGGCAACAGATGGATGGTTGCCCTTCATGAAACAAGCACCGAGGAACTGACCGAGATATTTAACCGGAGGATACAGGATGTCACGTTCAGTGTGCTGAAAAGGAGGGCAGAGCGAATAATGGGCTCTGACATTGTGCACAGGGATGAAAACGTGAGTGTCACCCAGCGAGTCATACAGGATTTGCACGCCGGAAAGGTGGTGCTGGTGGACACCGCGGGACTCTACGAGTACGAGGAACTGCTGGTGGGCATGGTGCTTGCCAGAAGGATGTTGAACCACAACAAGCGCATGTTCAGAGACAAGGAAAAATTTGATGCCATCCCTCCGGTGCTCATTGCCATTGAGGAGGCACAACGGGTGCTCCGGGAAGGCATTTTCGCCCAGATAGCCCGTGAGGGACGAAAGTTCAAGGTCGGTCTGTGTGCCATCACGCAGCAACCGAAACTGATAGGGGAAGAGGTGCTCAGCCAGTTCAACACCTTTTTCATACTCGGACTGGCCGACGAGCGGGACAGGAGTAATCTGAAGGCAGCGGCAAAGCAGGATATCTCAGGCCTTGATAATGAGATACAGACACTTGAAGTAGGGGAGGGTCTGATTACATATCCTGGAGCACCGTTTGCCATCCCCGTGAAAGTTCACTGGTATGATGAATACATAAAAAGCATTGAAAATGAGAATGCAGCCAAAAATACCATGAGCGAAAAGATTGATGATGCATTCTACTAGCAGATACATTAACTTTTAATTGTCAGATGGCTTTATGCATATGGCCTATTCATACTCGGCAATTTCATCATTTGAGAACTGCCCCCTCCAGTTCAAGCTTGCCTACATCGACCGGGTAACTCCTCTAAGGAAAAACATAGAGGGATTTCTGGGTATCCGTGTTCATGAGACACTGGAAAAACTGTACCGCGATAAGCTGTACGAGAAGCACAACTCGCTGGAGGAATTGCTCTCATTCTATAATGAGCGATGGGAACGGGAGATGTGCAGTACCATATTTGTCACCAAGGATTACGACGTGGAGAATTACCGGAAGATGGGCGAGAGGTATATCACCGATTACTATGAGCGATACAAGCCATTCGATGAGGGTAAAACCATCGCGCTGGAGAAGAAAGTATTTTTCCCCCTGAATGAGACGCACTGGATAGCGGGAGTGATAGACAGAATCACAGAGGTAAACGATACCTATGAGGTGCATGATTACAAAACATCACTCTATTTTCCCACAAAAAAGGATGTGGAAAATGATTGCCAGCTCTCGCTGTATGCACTGGCACTGGATTATCTTTACGGGGTGAAGAACATCGAACTCGTGTGGCACTTTCTTGCCTTCGACAGAGAAATACGGCTGCGAAAGGAGAGCTATGAAAGTGCGCGGGAAGAACTGCTGAAAAAAATAGAAACGATAGAGAAGGCAAAGGCACACAATGAATTTCCACCAAAGGAATCGTCGCTCTGCCCATACTGCAGCTATCAACCCATATGCCCTCTCTTCAGGCACATGCATGAGTTGGAGGAAATGAGTGCAGAGGAAATGGTGCGGGATAAGGGTTTCTCTCTGGTCAATGAATATGCTCAGCTCTCTGAGAAAATCAATGAGTTAAAACACCGGAAGGAGATGCTGGGGCAACGGATTGCCGAATGGGCACGGGAAAACGGTGTGCACTATGTATACGGAAGCGATAAAATCGCCAATGTGAAGGTATATCACAATATACAGTTCACCCAGAAGGAGACGGTGGAACACCTTCTCAAAAGGGAGGGACTGTACGAAAAATATGCCCGACTCGATGCCATAAAACTTGCAGAGAGCTTCAAAAACAGAAACCTCCCCCCACAGATTATGAAAGCATTGCAGGAGCTTACCGAGGAAAAGGAAGTGGTGCGGATTTATCTTAGAAATGCAAAAAGAGAGGAGTGATGCACTGACTCACTCTTTTCCCACGAGATAATTTATCACATATTCCGCAAGATCTGCTGAATATTCACCCACTCTTCGTATACTTTCTCCAATGTACCCAATGTAAAGCGCCTTTTCACCGGTGTGTTCTAAAGCGATATTGCCTATTTCCTCACATTTTGATACCAGAGATGTTGTGCACTCAATATTTTTGTTGGCAACCTCTATATCTTCATCAAAAAATGCTTCCATACTTGTAGTAAAAATGGTGATGGAAGTATTGCCTGCGGATACAATCAGGTCTATGACGGCTTTTTCCAGCTCCTCGCCCGCCAGATGGATATTGTTTTTCGATATGGCAACAGCATGATCACCTATTCTCTCCACAATCCTGCTTATGAGTGAGTAATTGGCTATCTTTCCAGATGACAGGCCCAGCGGCTCGGCGAGCAAGATATTTTTCGATATTGCATTGTATTGACGTGAGATCAACCAGTGCAATCTGTCAACCTCATCATCTCGTGCAATTATGTCCTTTGATAGCGCCTCATCGCCGTTCTGCAGTGCAAAGAGGGCATCCTTATGCATATTGCTCACAATTGAGCTTATCCTTTTGGTTGCCTTGTCAAAGGGCATTTCGGCAGGGTTGAGCAAATCCTTTATTGTTATTGAATTTGATGCCTCCTCTATAATTTCAAGTCCTATCATACCCCGTACAAATTCTCTCACCGTTTCTCTCAGCTGAGGGGGCATCCTCTTTCTTGATTTTACAACAATGACATTATACCCCTCTATATAAGCACCCACAAGCATTCTGAACAGATATATGGACTTTTCAATGCTGCTTGCATCAAATTCCTTTTCCCTCTGCGTCTGTTCGCTGCTTATCTTGGGTATGAGCAAAAGAGAGCCATCATTCCTGGCAACTATGCCAACACTATCATTCTTCTTAAGTCCCTGAGATTTTGCCCATCCCTTTGGCAGAGAAACGATGAAGGATGCTCCCCCTGTCAGCTGTATTTTTCTTATTTCCATACTATGAAATGCGATTGGTTTTTATATATTTTTATTTTTATTTAAATAATCTATATCTTTTATATATATTTATATATTCTATTTCGAAAACATATATATTTAGCCTCTTTTTACATGCATGGTGAAAGACAAAATGAAGCAAATCAAAAATAAAAAATTAGCCGGAATGGTAATGGCAGCATCTATACTGATTATAGGCATAACACTCTCTGGCTGCCTGGGGGAAGAAGGAACAATACTCCGCACGACAGGTGCAACCTTCCCGCAATACCAGATACAGAAATGGATTGACG
>QMSU01000095.1 GCA_003650975.1 Thermoplasmata archaeon | reverse complement strand
CCACACCGCATCCAGCTGCCAGTGCACCAGGGGGAAATGCTGCAGAAGGTGCATCACGTCCTCATATATGTCCGTTCTGGATGAGGCGGCCATCCTCGCAATCACCTCCCCCCGAAATCCCTGCGATTTCAGGAATGCGAGGGCATCCATCACCTTCCGGTAGCAGCCCTCACAGCGGTAAAAATCGGTGACCTCCTCCCTTCCATCCACGGAGAGCAGTACGGTGTCCAGGCGATGGAGATGGGATTCCATTCTCTCCATGAAAAATCCGTTGGTCTGGATGACAAATCGCTGTGCGGGGAGTGTGTCAATCATCCGTTTCACCACATCCGCCTCCAGAAGCGGCTCTCCCCCGTAAAATGCCACCACCGCATGGGCATCCTTTGCAATGAACGCCGCAAGGTCATGCAGGTGGTACTGTATCTCACCGGGCATGCCGTGGAGGCTCCCTCCGCAGTAGGCGCAGTGGAGATTGCAGCGCGGTGTCACGATGACAATGTAGAGCACAATGGTATTCCCACCGCATAAAAAAAGGTTGGTATCACATCTCTTCCAGTGCCTCTATGCCGAGAATGTGAAGGCTGTTGCGCAGCACCTGACGCGTTGCCGCAACAAGCACCAGCCTTTTTTCCTCCTCGGGGCTTCCAAGCACCTTGCAGTCGCGGTAGAAGGCGTTGAAGCATGATGCGAGTTCGTGGGCGTATTCGGCCACCGCTGACGGGTTTCTGTTCCGTACGCCCTCCCCCACCACGTCGGGGAATCGGGCAAGCGTTTTTACAAGCTCCCTTTCGCTCTCATGCCCGTATTCTGCGTGCGGGTCCACCTGCGACGGTGTGCGTGCCGCCTTTCTCAGTATGGAGCAGCACCGTGCATGGGCGTACTGGATGAACGGGGCGGACTGCCCCTCGAAATTGAGGGCCTCCTCCCATTTGAACACTATGGGTTTTTCCGCCCTCACCTTTATTATGTTGTACCGTATCGCCCCCATGGCCACATGGTGGGCAATGTGGTCTATTTTGTCGTCCCTCTCCCGCCGCTTCAGCACCTCCGCCAGGGCCCTCTCCCTTGCCTCGTGTATCAAATCGTCCAGATACACCACGCGGGCCTTCCGTGTGGACATTTTCCCTTCTGGGAGGGAGACAAAGGAGTAAAAAATGGTTTCAGGAACCTTTTTGTGGAGCAGCCGGAGCGCCACCTCGACGAATTTTGCCTCCAGTTTGTGATCCTCGCCCAGCACGTTGATGAGCATGTCAGCCTGCTCCCCCTTCCACACGTGGTAGGCGACATCCCGCGTGGCATAGAGGGAGGTGCCGTCATTTCGTGTGATATAAAACCGCTTGTCCCTCCCGTGCACGCCGAAGGGCTCCATGTCGAGGTAGAGTGCGTTGCCGTCCCTCCCCGTATATTCGGATTTTTCCAGTTCACGGATGACCCTCTCGGTGCTCCCGTCGAAGATGAATCGTGACTCCTCCACGAACTCGTCTATGGTGATGTTGAGCTGTTTCAAACTCTCCACCATCCCCTCGAGCACCTTCCCGTAAATGGACCGGATTTCATTGAGAAGCGTGCGGTCCCCTCGCTCAGCCCTTTTGACAATCTCCTCTATCTCGCGCTGTACCGACTCATCGGTTTCCATGAGGGATGCTGCCTTCTGATAAAAGCCCACATAGCGGTGGTCCTCCTTCTCATGCTCTGGAAGCTCCATGTCAAGATGGGTGGCACCCCAGTAGAGAATGGCAACCTGTTTTCCCATGTCGTCCACATAGTACTGGGTGGTGACCCGGTATCCGCCGAATCTCAGCAGCCGTGCCAGGGTATCGCCGATGATGGGGTTTCTCGCCCGCCCCACGTGGAGCGGGCCGTTGGGATTGGCTGAGGTGTGCTCCACTATCACCGTCTCATGTTTTTCTTCCTGTGAGCCGAAGGAATCCCCCATCTCCTGAATCTGCGGGAGAAGCTGTGCCGCCAGCATGTCGGTGTTGACGAATACGTTCACATACCCCCGCACTGCCTCCACTCTCGCAATCCATTTACCCTCCACCCGTTTTGCAAGCGTTTCAGCGATTTTGAGTGGGCTTTCTCCCACCTGTTTTGAAAGGGAAAAACAGGGATAGGCAACATCGGCCATCCCCTTGGGCTCCTCGAGTTTCACATCCGCCTCTATGCCGTACACTGCAGTGATGGCACACGCCAGCTGCTCGCTCACCTCCCGTTTGAATGTTTCGTACGGATACTTCATGATGGGTTCCAGGGATTGAAGGCCGGATCGCCATACAGGTTGAACTCGTGCAGGCAGTGGTATTTCTTGTCAAGATACTTTCCGTATTCAAAGTGTGGCGATATGGATTCATATATCATGGTATCAACCGGTGGAAAGCCGGTGGAGATGAGCGGGGGTGTCCAGAGGAATGTGGAGTTGGCATCCTTCTGCAGATAGACATTCTTTGCATTTCTCAGCGCCATGCCCGTGGTGGTGTCGTTCTCGATAATATCGAGGATGAAATCTTCCGCAATGACCGCCCCGAAGTGGGGGTTGGGGTACTCTCCGTTTCTGCGCAGATTGCGGGTGGCATTGATGAATCCCCATGCGCCAAAGCCGTCAAATATGAGCCCCGGCTCGAGATATCCCGGGTCTGCGGTCACCCTGCTTGCGGCCACAAACGCATTGACCCCTGCGTGGAGATATGCCTGGCTCAGACAGTTCTCCGGCTGAAGGCCGTCGGTTCTTCCCACGATGCAGCTTTCAATGTACACGACACTCGGGCCGAATTCCATGTTGTGGACATTCCGCACATCGTAGGTCCCCTTGGAACTCAGTCCGCTGCCCATGGGATAGAATCGTGATATGGTGGTGAACGGGGGGAATCCCCTGGCATCGAGAAGAATATCGCCAGATTCATAGAGATAATAGAAGCCGTGGTTGAAGGTGAATATGATGCTGCTCTCCTGCTGGTATTCGCCGCCCTTCACATTGTCGCCGCTGAGTCGTTCATAGAAGCGCGGGAATGGAAGGTATCTCCTCCCGTACTGCCGCAGGTCCTCGAATCCCTCCCGCTGCGAGGCGACAAGGTGCGTTCGCTTGACCGTGTACCAGTTTCTCTCCAGGTCGTTGCAGAGACGGAGGTTGATGAGGAAGCTCTCACCGCTTGGCCATTTGGTGGGCTCGCCCCTCCCCTCATGCAGCATGTTTGCAATGCCGGTGATCACAGGAATCCACTGGAATTCCAGCCCGCATCCCGTCTGCACCGTGGCATTTTGCTTCCATTCCCCAAGGTCATCGATCACCTCGTCATAAAAGAAGGTTCTCGCCAGAAGCGCCGAGCATTCCTCGGCATCATAGCCGGTGATTCTTCCCACGGCATTTTCCTCGGTGGGGTAATAGGTGTAGGTGTCGTTTTCCGTGTCCTCTGGGTCGGGGTCCACGTTGGCATACATGAAGTCTCCGGGAACGCCCCATCCCATGATGTACCCGTCATCTGGATTCTTGTAGTAGTACATGGGAATCATGGTGGGGTCCGCGAGGATTCCGATATAGACCGGATGTTCTCTGTAGTGCTCCCACACCGCATGCAGGTCGTTGGGCAGGTCCGCCATATCGGTGAGCAGTTCGTTCAATTCAGCATGGATGTCCATGACATGTGCGTTGCACTCCGCCCGCAGGTCAGGGTTGTCTCCGGGCTGGCTCATTCCCTCTCCTCCCGCATAGGCAAATTCTGTGCTGGAAAATACAATGCCCTGCCGGTAGGCAGCAAGATACCCTGCAAGGGATGAAAGGTTTTCCATGAGAGGGTCGACAGGGGTGTCAATCTCCTCCACCGTGATGGTGAGGTCGTACGAGCCCTTCACATCCGCAAACCACCTTCCAATGACATTCGCGGTGTAGGTTCCCGGCTCGTTGCACACAATGAATTCGTAATGGACGCGGTCCTCCACAATGTCACCGGATCCGTCAACCACCGGGATTCCCGCTCCCGTGGCAGTGTACGCATAGGTGGTGCCCTCCGGGCTCACCACCATGAAGAATATGCCGTCTCCCAGTTCCTTCACGTTTTCCGAGTCAAGGTTCACCAGGTCCGCCTTCACCCGTGCATACTGATAATCGGGAATGTCAAATTCGTGCGTACCGGTGATGGGGCCTCCTATCAGTGCCTGCAGCGACACATACATGGACTGGGCCGGCAGTATGGCGACGGAACTGATGGTGTTCTGAAAATGATAGGTGACACTGTCCAGCACCCGTGGCTTTCTGGTGTCGAGAGGATTTGTCATCACAATGTAGTTCACCCTGCCGAATCGATGGTTCACCACATCAATCATGAATTCGCGTATCTCCTCCGCCGTATCAAAGGCCACCACGTCGCCGTATCCCTCCATATCACCGCACACATAGGTTTTCTGCACCCCGAGAAGTGCGAGTGTGGGAAGTATCTCTGAAAGATTGTTGGCCACAAGGATGGGGATTCCCCTGTAGCTTGCCAGAGGAGAGAGCGCCACACCCAGCGAATATCCCTCAAAGTCATTTTTGACAATGATTGCCTCCGGTGAATGCGTCCATATCTGTGTCGCAAGATCAACGCTGGCATTGACCACATCCTCACCCTCAAGCACGATGGCACCGCTCAGACCGTAAAACTCCTTGAATCGCTGCACCGCTGTCGATGGGTTATCGATGTCCTCCACCAGCAGCGGTTTCACCCGCATCTCCGTATCGTAGTAGAGTGCCACCGGTGTGGCCATGAGTGCATAGAAGGGGTTTTCCTTGCTTGCAATCACGGCGGTTGCACCCTCCCGTTCGAGTACGCCGGCGGGATGCATGGATGCCTTATGGGTAAACTTACTCTCATTCATCATCACCGGCAGCAAAAGAAGCGCCACTCCGATGACCACAAACGTTTTTGCCTTCATAAACACATATGCGCACGCGCAATTTAATGATTTTGTTGGAAAGGAACAGAATATGCTGCTCTTGTTACCCCTCGCCGTGCCAGACGCTGCCTGATGTCACCTTCGCGAACAATCCCATGCCCCGTGTCACCGCAAAGTCATAGGGCGAACCCGGCGGGGTGATGCCCACGAGGAGCACGGTGTAGCTTCCGCTTGCGGAATCGTACATGGCGAGCATGGTGCAGGCGGTGATGTTGCCCGCAAGCGATGAGGCGGTGGTGGCTGCATCCTTCCACCAGCCGATGGTGTTCCATCCGGTGTAAAGGGTCACGTTCACCGTTCCCAGCGGTGTATCTGACAGGGTGAACAGGGTGTCGTTGGCAACCTTCACGTAGTAGCCGATGCCGTCATTGATGGCAAAGTCCCACGGTGAGCCGGGTGGGGTGATG
>QMSU01000094.1 GCA_003650975.1 Thermoplasmata archaeon | reverse complement strand
TAGATTAATATGAAAAAGATACATATAAAAATTTTAACGATTAGCCTAATTTTCTTACTTTTTTTTTCTGGATTCTCAATTTCAAAACAAATAGAAATATTTGATGATGAAAAATTGGTAAACAGGGTTAAAAACAAGCTGCCATATTTATTTCAACTTGCAGAACTGGAAAGTTCAAGAGCGGGTAAGATTGGCATGGAAGTTGGTTCTCTTCGTGAAAAAATAGTTGTAGCGTTACTTATTTATAAATTTGGCAAAGCAAATGTGGAAACTGAAATTCCAATTACAGAACCGGAAGTTGATGTGAGATTATTCGGTAAACCGATTTCCATCAAAACAATAACTGGAAAAGGATTTAGCGGGGTTAAACTCATATGGACAGTAGATGCTCAAAAGGCAAGAGAGTTTAGAGAAACCTATGACCCTCACTGTGACATTGTAATAGTTCAGATTAACTGGGGGAATCTGGGTGGATTCTATTACATCCCATTGGAAGTTCAGAGAAAACTTCTGGACAGGATTGGTAGAGAAAGATATATCAAGCTCCCCAAGTCGGGCACAAATCCAAGAGGTGTGGAGATAACCAAAGAAGCATTATCGAGTTTAGTCAAGGATGAAATGTCTCGATTCATTGAGATAAATTGGCAAAGAAAAAAAATAGATTATAACCCATATAAAAGATGGGTTGACTACTGGAGGGAAGACTGAAATGAAATCCAATCGGAGGAAAAAAGAGACTCAAACGAGTTCCTTCGGTTCTCCGGGAAGGATAAATCATGATTCTACTCCATTTTATACGAGTAAACTGTATGAGGGACTGCCTAAAGAGCATAAAGCTAAGTATGTGGAGAGAGAAATTCCTCCCCAGTTATTGGATAAAATCTTCTGCAAATCTTCTGAAAAAATGGAAGAGCTTCCTGACAATAGCATTCACCTGATGGTCACTTCCCCGCCTTATAATGTGGGGAAAGAATATGACAAAGATTTAACACTTGAAGAATATCTGGAGTTTCTAAAGAGAGTGTGGAAAGAAGTTCATAGAGTTCTTGTTCCAGGAGGTAGAGCATGTATTAACATTGCAAATTTGGGAAGGAAACCGTATATTCCTCTTCACGCCTTTATAGCAAGAGATATGTTTGACTTGGGTTTTCTGATGAGAGGCGAAATTATTTGGAACAAGGCATCAAGTGCAAGTCCTTCCACCGCGTGGGGTAGCTGGCTTTCCGCTACTAATCCCACTTTGAGAGATATTCATGAGTATATCTTGGTCTTTTCTAAAGATACTTTTTCAAGAGAGAATATAAAAAAAAGGAGAAATACAATTTCCAAGGAAGAATTTCTAGAATTCACCAAGAGTGTTTGGACATTTCCAGCAGAGCCTGCCCATAAAGTGGGTCATCCTGCTCCTTTTCCTGTGGAGCTCCCTTATAGATTAATCCAACTTTATACGTATGAAAATGAAGTTGTTTTAGATCCTTTCATGGGAAGCGGACAAACCGCAATTGCAGCGATAAAAACGAATCGCCATTTTATTGGTTATGACATAGAAGAAGAATATGTTAAACTCTCTGAGAAAAGAATAAAGGAATTTTTGATGGAATTCAAATCCCCAAAATTATTTGACTTTATTTAAAAAAATCAATTCGAAAACTTCAGATAGGGTCCTCTCATTAACTTTTTGGGACATGGGTGAGAAAATGGATGAGAGGAAGGAGCTGTTTGCTTCTCTTTTCGATGAGGTGAAACATATCGTTGACGGGCCAGCCGAAATGGATGAGAAGCTTTCCTCCATCTGCAGGCTGTTTCTGGAGCGCGTTCCCCACTACCACTGGGTGGGGTTTTATCTTGTGGAAGAACCTGCAAAACGAGAGCTTGTCCTCGGGCCCTTTGCAGGAGAGCCCACCGAACATGTGCGGATTCCATTCGGCAGGGGGATATGCGGTCAGGCTGCGGAGAAAGAGAAGACAATGGTTGTTCAGGATGTCTCAAAGGAAACAAACTATCTTTCATGCAGTCCGCGGGTGCGGTCTGAGATGCTGGTCCCCATTTTCAAACATGGTGTCATTGTCGGTGAGCTTGACATCGATTCTCATGACCTCTCGCCGTTCACGGAAGAGGACAGAAAATTCCTGGAGCAGGTGTGTGAACTTATTTCCGGGTTGTTTTAGGGTATATGGTGAGCAAAAAAGAAAAGGCTTATAGGCTGCTCCTGAATGTGTGATATCGGGAAAGGCGTCTGGCAGTGATGCCGTAAACATCCTGTCAGGGAGTGGAAAGATGGATTTCAATTTGGATGAAACTCACACGTTGCTGCAGCCATCGAGCATCAGAGAACATTTCCCTGCTATCATGAAGGGAAAAAGGATATGTACAAACAATGCGGCAACCACCCAGATTCCCCAGGAACTGCTGGACATGTCCCGGGAATTATATTCTCAATATGATAACGTTCACAGGGGACAGTCCAGTGCATCAATCAGGATAACGGAAAAGTTTGAAGAGGCATATAAAAAAATAGCCGCCTTCATCGGCTCAAAAGACTGGAGAAACGTACTGTTATACCGAGGGACAACAGAGGCCATAAACGCTGTGATGTACTCGTTGATGACCGAATTTGAGGACGGGGATAACATAGTGACAACCCACATGGAGCATAATTCAAACTATATCCCCTGGTATGCACTCTGCAGGGAGATAACCCCAAAATTTGGAAGAAAAATAGAGCTCAGAATCGCTGGATTTGACAGGGAAAGCGGGGAGCTGGACCTGGAGGACCTGGAAAGAAAAGTTGATGAAAAAACGAAAATTATCTGCTGTACCGGAGCCTCCAACTTTCTGGGAACGAAACCGCCGATAGAAAAAATAGTAAGCATTGGGAGGAAGAGCGGGTATCAGCATCCAAATGGTCTATCAGGCTCCTATGTGTTGATTGACGGGGCGCATCTCGTCCCCAACACTCCTGTGGACGTTGAAAAAATGGGTATTGATTTTCTCGCATGGTCATTCCATAAAATGCTGGCCCCTGTGGGTGTTGGGGGACTTTTTGTCAGGAGAGAAATTCTGGAAACACTGATGCCCTTCCAGTATGGAGGTGACATGATTGCAGAGGGAAAGGTCACCGCTGAAAAAGTTGAATATAATGAATTGCCCTGGAAATTTACCGCAGGCACACCAAATATAATCGGGACAATACTGGCAGGAGAGGTAACAGAATTAATAGTGGATATGGTTCTCGGGGAAAGATACCGGCACATTTCAAAAGAGGAGAGGACGGAGAAGGCGATGGAAGCAATACAGGAATATGAAAGAGGGTTAACACAATATCTTATAGATGAATTAACATCCATTGACGGCGTTACCGTGTACGGTCCAAAAGATGCATCCAGAAAAACTTCAGTAATTTCGTTTAACATTGCCGGACAGCATCCGATGGATGTGGCCAGACAGCTGGATGAGGTGGGGATAGAATCCAGGGCTGGCTGTCACTGTGCCACACTGGCCCATCATTATTTGGGGATCAATCCTCCTGCAAGCTGCCGGATAAGTCCGTACATATACAATACAATGGAAGAGATGAGATATGTCGTCAGGGCAATTGGAAAGATAGCTTCCGCATAACGTCGCTGGCGTTGTCCTGTTTCCGCCACTACAGTATGTCTATCGCCCTCGAGAGCACCTTTTGTTCCCTGTAGTCCGGAATGACCATGGGGGCCCTTCGCTCTTCCTTTATCTTCTTCTTTTTGAGCTCCTCACGGTACGCATCCACATGCTGCAGGCTGAGTTTTTTGTCCACCTTCACCTTTTTGATGTAGGCTGCGGCACTCTCGCCTGCGATTTTGCCGAACACCTGCGTATCGAGCAGTGAATTCCCCATGAGACGGTTCTTGCCATGGACGCCGCCGCTCACCTCTCCCGCGGCAAAGAGTCCGGGAATGGGCCCACTGGCAGATAACACCTGTCCCTTCTCGTTGATTTCCGCACCGCCGTTCTGATAGTGGAGCGTGGGGAATACGAGAATCGGCTCGTACCGCATGTCGATATCGAAGCGTTTGAACATGCGGAACATGGCACCGAGGCGACGTTCTATGGTTCCCTCGCCATGAATGATGTCGATTAACGGAGAGTCAAGCCATACACCCCGCATGCCAGTGGGGGTGACCACTCCCTTATCCCTCCCGTAGCATTCGCGGATGACTGCGGCCGCCTCCACGTCCCTTGGCTCCAGCGGGTGCACAAACTGCTCGCCATCCACATTGACCGGCTGACCGCCGAGACCGCGCACCTTTTCCGTTACCAGGAGACCCACAATCTGCTCCGGATAGGCCACGCCCGTGGGGTGATACTGGACAGAGTCCATATCCCTCAGCACGGCACCGAGATGATAGGCCATCACAAGCCCGTCTGCTGTTGCCCCGTAGTGATTGGTGGTGGGGAATCCCTGAATATGCAGGCGTCCAAAGCCGCCAGTGGCCATGATGACCGCCTTCGCTCTCACCACATAGTACTGCTCCGTTTCCATGTTAAAGAGTACCGCGCCGCACACCCTGCCGGTGCTGTCGGTGATGAGCTCTATTGCAGGAGAAAATTCGAGCACGTTGATGCCTATGTTGCGCGCCTCATCCCGTATCACCCGCATGATTTCCATGCCGGTGTAATCCTTTGCGGAATGCATCCGTTTCCTGGATGTACCCCCGCCGTGGATGGTGATCATCTCCCCTGTGGCTTTTTTGTCATACATGACACCGAGGCGTTCATGCCAGTGAATGATGCCCGGCGCGTCCATCACCAGTTTTGCCACCAGCTCGGGCTTGTTGGCATAGTGTCCGCCACCGATGACATCAAGGTAGTGAATTGCCGGTGAATCGTGAGGCTTGTCCGCCGCCTGTATCCCTCCCTGGGCCATCATGGTATTGGCGTCGCCGTGGCGGAGCTTGGTGGCAATGAGAATGTTCTCCGGTTTCACCCCGTTGTAGTATGCATAGAGGGCAGCGGTGGTTCCCGCACCGCCCCCTCCTATGATGAGAAGGTCAGTTTCATAGTCAACCTTTCCCAGGTCTATGTCCTTTGCCCGGATGGCAGGATATGCCTCCAGAAGGTCTGCAACCTCGTGGGGAACGATGGCACCTTTGCTTGCACCCACCTTCAGTTTTCTCTTTGCCTCCGGTTTGTAGTCAGGATGATACTGCTGGAGTACCTCGTCTCGTTCCTTAGCGCTCATCCTCTTCGGAAGCACTCCCAGTCTCTTCTCCCTTGTTGCCTCAACCTTCTGTAGTGACTTCTTCAGTTCCTTCGGGTACATTTAATCAGCCTCCCTTTTCGGCTCTTCCTCTTCCT
>QMSU01000093.1 GCA_003650975.1 Thermoplasmata archaeon | reverse complement strand
GAGAGAGACTGCGGAGGAAGGGTGATACTCACGCCGCATGCCGGGGAATTCAGAAAATTGACGGGGGTGACGCTCCCTGATGAGCTCGGGGAAAAAAGGCGTGCGGTGGAAGAGGAGGCAAAGAAGCGAAATGCAACCATACTTCTCAAGGGAAGTGTCGATATCATAAGCAACGGGGAGAAAACGAAAATGAATCGTATCCACAACGAGGCAATGACCGTGGGCGGCACGGGAGATGTGCTTGCCGGCATATGTGCAGCACTGCTCGCAAAGGGGCTCGACCCGTTTCATGCGGCATGTCTGGGGGCCATGATGAACGGCATGGCGGGGAATCTGGCCTTTGAGGAGAGGCGCTATGGCATGGTGGCAACCGATATGGTGGAGCGGATACCCGAAGTGATAAAGAAGTTTGTTGAATAGTTGCCATGCCCAAAGAATAAAAAGCAGGAGCGCATACCAGATTGTGAAAACACTGGCAGAGCATGAGGCAAAGCAGCTGCTCAAAAACTACGGCATTCCCACCACGCGATTTAAACTCATAGAAACACAGGAAGATATCGAGAAACTCAGCCTCACCTACCCGGTGGCATTGAAGATTTCATCCCCCCGCATTCTTCACAAGACCGATGTGGGGGCAGTGATTCTGAATATAAAGAATAGCGAAGAGCTGGTGCAGGCGTACCGGGAATTGCAGAAAAAATTTCCAGAGGAGATGTGCATGGTGGAGGAGATGGCAGAGCCGGGCATAGAACTCATTGCAGGCATTGTTGACGACAGGGCCTTTGGACTCTGCATCATGGTGGGCATGGGGGGCATTTTTGCGGAGATATACCGGGATGTGTCCTTCCGGATGCTTCCCATCACGCAAAAGGATGCGGAGGAGATGCTCGATGATCTCAGGGCCCGCACCATATTCCACGGATACCGGGTGAAGGTTGACCGAAAAGCGCTGGTATCCCTGCTGGTGAGATTATCAGATATGGCTGGTGAAATTGCCATCCATCAGTTCGACCTCAATCCCGTGTTTCTCTATGAAAGAGGAGTGAGGGTGATTGATGCAAAGGGAATTATAGGGGGATAGTATGGAATTGCTGGGAGAAGGAAAAAAGGTATTGCTGGGGAATGAAGCCATCACAAGAGGGGCACTGGAGGCAGGGGTGGACGTGGCCACCACCTACCCGGGCACTCCCTCGTCAGAGATAGCGGACAGTTTCTCAGCTGTTGCGCGGTATCTGAAAAAAAGCGGCAGGAAGGTGCCCTTCTATTTTCAGTATTCGGTGAATGAGAAGGTGGCACTGGAATTCGCCGCTGCCGCCTCACATTCCGGGCTGCGGGCGCTCACCTGCATGAAGCATGTGGGTGTGAATGTGGCAAGTGATGCACTCATGACCTATGCATACGTTGGATGTAAGGGAGGGCACGTCATTGTCACCGCAGACGATCCGAGCTGCCACTCAAGTCAGAACGAGCAGGATAACCGCATGTATGCCAGATTTGCATCCCTTCCCATGCTGGAGCCGAGCAGTGCGCAGGAGGCAAAGGATATGACCATTGCGGCATTCGAACTTTCGGAGGAACTGGCACTTCCCGTCTTCCTGAGAACCACCACCCGCATTTCCCACATGAGAGGTGTGGTGGAACTGCACCCGCTTCCCACAAAGGAACGGCATGGTTCATTTGAAAAGGGAGGGCTCACCGTGACCGTTCCGGATGTGGCCCGCAAACTGCACCCTGTGTTGCTGGAGAAAATGGAAAAGGCACGACATATCTCGAATGAAAGCCCGCTGAACCGCATTGAGGGCACTGGTGACTTCGGCATCATCACCGGAGGTGCTGCCTACAATTATGCCCGTGAGGCGGTGGACGACCTTGACGTACCGTGTGCCATATTAAAACTCGGCATGAGCCATCCGCTGCCGGATGAAAAAATTCTTGCATTCCTCAAAGCATGTAACAAAGTACTTGTGGTGGAGGAACTCGAGCCGTTCATTGAGGAGCAGGTGAAGGCACTTGCCCGCGACCATCACATTGATATTCCGATATATGGAAAGGAATTCGGCGGGCTGAAGCGATATTATGAGCACAACATCGACATTGTCACCGCTGCGGTGGCGGAGCTGTTTGGTATTGAGACAGACAAAAAAGAGAATCCGGCCCCTTCCATTGCCCCCCGTCCGCCGGTGCTGTGCCCCGGGTGCCCCCACCGGGCCACCTACTATGCGGTGACGCAGGTGGCACCGAAAGATACCATCTACCCCACCGACATAGGATGCTACACGCTGGGCCTGCTGCCCCCGTACAAAACGGCTGATTTCCTGCTCTGCATGGGTTCAAGCGTTGGCACCGCCTGCGGGTTTTCAGAGACAACCGACCAGAAGGTGGTGGCATTCATTGGCGACTCAACATTCTACCACTCGGGTATACCGCCGCTGGTGAATGCGGTGCATCACAACCACAATTTTGTGCTGGCAATCCTGGACAATTCCACCACCGCCATGACCGGGCATCAACCGCATCCCGGAACGCCCCTGGATGGAATGTGGGAACCCGCCGTACCCATGGATCTGGAGAAGGTGGTACGGGGCCTGGGAGTGACGCATGTGGAGGTCATTGACCCCCGGAATATCGAGGAGGCGAAGGAGGCCTTTAAAAGAGCGCTGGACTTTGAGGGGCTCTCCGTGGTCATTTCAAAGGCTCCCTGTATCCTGCTGGAACGAAAGGCGGCGAAAGAGAGGAAACTCTACACCATCAACCAGGAGACATGCAGGAAGTGCAAAATCTGCATCACCAAATTTGCCTGTCCCGCATTTTATTTCGAGGGGGAGGACATAAAAATAAATCCGGCACTCTGCAGCGGGTGCGGTGTGTGCCCGCAGATATGCCCCTTTGATGCAATCGAGGTGGTACAGTGAAACAGAGCGTGGTGATCGCCGGTGTGGGCGGTCAGGGCGTCCTCACCGCAGCGAACATCCTGGCGAAGGCTGCCCTGAAGGAAGGCCACAATGTCATTGCTTCAGAACTCCATGGCATGGCGCAGCGCGGCGGCGACGTGGAATGCACCGTGAGGATAGGCACCGTGTTCTCACCCATCGTGGCCGATGAAACTGCAGACGCCATCATCGCCTTTGAGCCTCTTGAGGCGCTGAGAAATCTGAAGAAGGTAAAAAGGGATGGTGTTGTGATAACCGATATAAACCCCATCATTCCGCCGCTCATTTCCATAGGCCTGGGCAGTTACGAGCCGCTGGAGAGCATCTTCGATACCATTGCATCCCACTGCCGCCTCATCAAAATCGATGCCGACGAGCTGGCCCGAAAGGCGGGAAGCATTCTCACAAAGAATGTGGTGATGCTGGGTGCATTTCACGCGCTTCACGTGATGCCGCTGCGTGAGGAGAGCATCATCGCCGTGATAAAGGAGACCATAAAGGAAAAGTATGTGGACATGAACATGAATGCCTTTGCCATGGGAAAGGAAGCGGTACAGCAAAAGGACATCTAGTTCCTTTTCACTCTCGTTCCCACCTGTTCTCCCCTGAGCGCCCTGGTGAGATTCCCTTTTACCATCCCGTTGATGAACCAGGCAGGGCAGGGCAGTTTGAAGGCCTGTACCAGTTTGTTGTGGATGCCACCGGTGACATCAAATGTTCCCGTTTCCCCCGCAATGGATGAGGGGTCCTCCACCACCTCCACCAGCCGGGCATCGGGATGTTTCTTCGGGTCCTTGTCATAGATGCCGTCAACGTCCATGAGGAAGATGACCTTTTCGGGCTCGAGCTTTCGGGCAAGATAGGTGATTATCTGGTCGCCTGAAAGGATGTCAATGCCTCGGTCCTCTGCGAGGGCCACATCGCCGAACAGCACGGGGATAAACTCCCTTGCAAGAAGTTCCTGCACCACCGTGAGATCCCCATGGACAACCTCCCCATCCCGGAGTATAAAAAGGGATGATGGGGCAACCGGGAACGCCGGCAGTTCTTTTTCCAGCAGCACCGAAACGATTTTGTGGTTCAATTCCAGCATTGCCTGATGGGTTCTGGTGAACCCCATGGAACGGTCCCTTTTGCCAAGGCCCTCTCTTATTCCGTACTTTCTGGCAAGCGGGTGACCATAACTTCCACCCCCATGCACCAGTACGAACTTCTGCCGGGGATAAACTGCTGCAATTTCGTCGGCGATGTGTCGAACGACTCCTTCATTGAATGAAAAGGGCGTGGTCTTATCGCTTATGATGCTTCCGCCGAGCTTTACGATTATCATTTTTGCACGGAAATTTCCGCCTCCTTTTCACCGGCATGCACCGTGACGCGGGCACCGTTCTCGATTTCCTCGATGGCCACCCTATCCACGCACACAATGCCGGCGAGAATGGCCCCGGTGGCAACAATGGTCTCTGTTTCCCTGTTGATGATGGCGGCCGGTGCCACATTGTTCTTCTTCAGCCCGTAGATAACATACGAGCCCACGGTGGAGCCCTTGCCGTAGGGAAACACCAGTATTCTTCCCTTCACACATTTTCCCTCCAGTTCATGCCCTTTCTCTATGACCACACCGGTTTTGATGTCAACGCCTCCGTAGAATCCCAGCGGCTCCTGGCTCACCAGCGCCTCTCCCTCCGCGCTTCCCGGATATATGGTTCTTCCCTTCATGATAACAACTCCTCCATGCTTTTGAATACCACACGCTGCTTGCAGAAGCCCGGCAGGTAGTGGGCGGCCTTGCCCGAATTGACTGCGGTGGTGGTGAACATGTTCTCTATGGGCGAGACCACCATGCAGGTGTCGGCCACCAGTTTTCCTCCAGCCTCCGCTATTTTTTCATCAAGCCCCATTCTCTCGGCTATTTCCTTCACCGCCCTTGAGGTGCATATCCAGAACGGCTTTTCTGCCTTCCCTTTCTCCGTGAGTCGCGCAATCTTGATGACTTCGTTCAATGAGGCATGGGGGCAGCCGAACATGATGATGTCGGGATCATCTCCCGTGTTGAGACGTTCATAGGTCTCCTTCAGTTCCGCCGCACCAAATGCAATTTTTTCCAGCCCCTCCGTTTCCATCTGCTCTGCTTCGGGTGTGAGACCCTCCGCATGGTAGAGGGCCACCGCACCGGATGCCGCCATGGCAGCTCCGAGAGCCTTTAATTCATCGGTGCCAGCATCCGGCAGACCCCGGAAATAGGGAATTTTGTTCTTCACCTCCCTCCCCACAAAGTTTCCCATGGCCGCAAAATCTGTGGAGGTGGCGAGTTCCGTCTGCACATCAATTACCACATGGGGTGTTCGGTTTTCATCCAGATGCAGGCCATAATAGGGGGTGAAGCCGGTGATAGCCGCGGCCAGGGCTGAAGGCCCTCCCTCACGGTTGGTCCGGGCCCCTATCACGGAGTTGGCAAAGGAAACCGCGGATGATTCACTCCATGCAATGTGCTGGCGATACCGGGGGAGGT
>QMSU01000092.1 GCA_003650975.1 Thermoplasmata archaeon | reverse complement strand
CGCTCATCCTCTTCGGAAGCACTCCCAGTCTCTTCTCCCTTGTTGCCTCAACCTTCTGTAGTGACTTCTTCAGTTCCTTCGGGTACATTTAATCAGCCTCCCTTTTCGGCTCTTCCTCTTCCTCCGGCTCGATATCCCGTTCATTGTAAAGTTTTCTCAGCCGGTTTATGCTCATGCCCATCAGCTTTTTCACCTCTTTATCAAATACCCCCTTCTCGATTTCCTTCACCCTTTTTGCAAGGTCAGGCGCAGGGGGTGCAAGGTATTTTCCTGCAAGGCGTCTGGCCAGCTGCCCCACATGGTAGTGTGCTATTTCTGCGGGGCACCGCATGGCGCAGAGCCCGCACTGGATACAGTCAAAGGAGAGGTCCGCTGCTCCCTGAATATCCCCGCGCAGGGACGCCTGAATGTAATCCATGACTTCCAGTTCCTGTGGGCATGCCTTGGTGCAGGTGTTGCATGAGACGCATCTGGCAATTTCAGGATAAAAGTTCACCAGCGCCTTATCGTCCGCCTTCACCTTATTTATGTCATACACTGCCTTGTTGGCAGGCGTAAACGGCAGCTGAACCAGATACATTCCGTCCTCCACGGTGGTCTGGCAGGCAAGGTCTGCATGCAGCTTGTACTCACCCTCCTTCCGGAAGACGGTTGCGCAGGCGCCGCAGAACCCGGCCCGGCATCCGGCCCCGCGTATGTAGCGGTAGCCGGCATATTCCATTGCCTTCATTATCGTAAGTCCCTCAGGCACCTGATACTCCTTCCCCATTATGTATATTTTCACCATTTTCATATTTCATCACCACAGTTACATTCCAATAAATCCTCGAAAAGGATGCTCCTCCCACCTTCAAATTCAGTCCCCCATAGCACTCCTTCCTTTAGTAAATTTTCGTCGTTCATTTTCATCTCACCTTTAGATTATGTATCAAATCTCTTTTTTCCAATACGGGGTAAGGGTCTATATAATTGCCTTCGAATCCTGCCTCTTCTTCCTTTCCGAATGCAAGAGCCATCAGCTGGGTGAAATATAACACTGGCATATACTGGAAATCTGGATAAATTTTCTTTGAGAGTTTTTGGCGATTATCAAGATTAAATGCACATAATGGACATGATGTGATTATGATGTCCGCCCCATTTTCCCTTGCTCCCTCTATGATTTTATAAGTTCTCCGGGCCACAATATCCTTATCCTTCCCCACAGTATGATAGCTCCCGCAACAAAGGGACTTATAATGGTTGTCAATTGGAGTAGCCCCCAACGACGCTATAAGTTCTTCCATTATTGTTGGTGCCTCTGGGTCATCTATGCCAATTTCTCTTGGCCTTAATAGAGTGCATCCATAATATGCAGACACTTTTAACCCGTACAATGATTGCACAACTTTTTCCTTAATCTTTTCAAACCCCATAAAATCTCTTAAAATTTCGAGAAAATGAGTGATTTCGACTGTTCCCTCATAATCTGGCTCCTCATCCATAAATTCATTTATTTTAAAAAGAGTTTCCGCATCCTTAGTCACAAATATATTTGCTCTTTTCAGAACATTAAAACACATCGAACATAGGACAACAAGGTGATATTCATTATCAAGCATGCCGGAATCATTCATTTCTTGAACTCTAATAAGATTTCTTATAGCTGCAACCTGGTGCATCACATCATCTGAAGTAAGAGAGAACACCGCTCCACAGCAGTTCCATCGTGGCAATTCCTTCAATTCTATTCCAAGGTAATTGGCGGTTCCCATGGCCGACTTTTCAAAATTCTTTGCCGTTTGCTTCAGTGTACAACCCGGGTAATATGGAAATTTTTTTATTTTCATCACCCCGTAAATTTTCTCAATGCACTTACCACTGCGATGGCAGGAAGTTTTTCTTTTTTTACTTCTTTTAAGTCAATGTGATCCACATTCTTTCTCAATGTTAACTGACGTAACGCCTCTGTTACTTTTGACAAATCAATGCCCCTCGGACATCGCACGGTACATGAAAAGCAAGACGCACATACCCATATTGCCTTGCTTTCAATTATTGTTTCGTCCCCTATTTGAACAGCCCTCATTATACCAGCCGGCGTGAAATCCATTTCATCCACCATGGGACAACTTGTGGTGCAGATCCCGCATTGTTCACATAGTGTTATCTTTTCTCCGCTCAGTTCCTCAACCTTTTTTAAAAAATTCACATTTTTTTCGTCAATCTGCATCACTTTTGTCACTGCATCACCTCAACAGCACTCAATTTTCTCCTTTTTTCTTCAGGAATATTCCCATATTTATTTACAATTTCCACCATTTTATTGATGGTGTTAACAAATTTGGGGAGCATAACTGTCACAAAGGGAGAGTAGTTTACTCTTTCCGGTGCTATCCCTGCCCGAGATAACACCGTTCTAACTTTTTTGATATTTTCATCTATAACATCCAATGTATTTGGATAGGGAGAAACAGCCTCTTCACATTCTCCAAGAAATATTCCATCTGCACCCATTTCAAATGTCTTTAGCATCATTTTTGGTGTGACCCTGCTACTTGATGGAACTCTTATTAGATATGTATTTGGAGGATATTCTCTCTTTGCTGTTCCCACACTGTCCGCAAGAGTATAGGTGCACATGTCATCTGCAAATATTAAAATGCGCTTTTCATCCTCCCTCTTATCTTTAAGCGCAGCTTCTATCTCTGCCATAATTTCATCGTCTGAATAAATTCTCAAATCTATTGCATCTCTTGGGCAAAAAGAAATGCATGCTCCACATCCCTTGCATAATGGTGGATTTATCTCCGCGACCCCCTTCACCTGTATGGCATCAACAGGACAGTGCTCAGCACATATCCCGCATCCATTACACATTTCCCCGTTTATTACTGCTTTGATGGGATTCATCTCAAACTCTCCTTTATTCATAAATGTCATTGCTCTTGCTGCAGCGGCACTTGCCTGCGCTACAGTGTCCGGGATATCCTTCGGACCCTGGGCTGTTCCTGCAACAAAAATTCCTTCAACAGGTGTATCAACAGGTCTGAATTTTGGATGTGCCTCCTTTATAAATCCGTCTGAGCTTCTTGGTAATTTAAGCATTTCTGCAATTTTTATTGTGCCTGGGCTTGGTATCATACCAACAGATAGGACAACCAAGTCGAATTTTCTCTCTATTATTTTTCTCGTAAGTGTATCTTCTACCTTTATTATAACTTTTTTTGTTTCCGCATCCTCCATCAATTCACCAGGTCTTCCTCTTATGAAATTCACACCGATTTCCTGGGCCGTTCTATAATATTCTTCAAATCCCTTTCCATATGCTCTTAGGTCGGTATAAAACACATATACTTCACTAGAAGGGTCCGCCCTTTTAAGAAGGGAGGCAAGCTTTGTTGCATACATACAGCAAATTCTAGAGCAATAAAGATTTCCAACCTGTGCATCTCTCGAACCGACACACTGTATAAAAGCAATGTCTTTCCCAACCGGGCGTGGTGGGCGACCTTCTGCCATTTCCACTATTATCCTTTCCATCTGAAGGGACGTTATGACATTTCTATATTTTCCATATCCGTACTGTGGCTTGAGTTCTGCGTTAAAAATGTCAAAACCCGTAGTAACTATTATGGTATCAACTTCCAAGTTAACATATAGTGGAGTATCATCATAGTTTATTGCATCTGCTTCACATACCTCTGCACACCTCCCGCAAACCAACGGATTTAATCCAAGGCATGCATCCTTATCTATTACATGAGCATGGGGAACAGCAGTCGATGATGGAAGATATATTGCCTTACGTGCTGTCATTCCAAGATTAAATTCATCCGGTACATTTACAGGACATACTTTTTCGCACTCTCTGCACGCTGTACATTTATTTTCATCAACATACCGTGGCTTTTTCATTATTCTAACCTTGAAATTTCCAATGCTCCCACTTACTTCCAAAATTTCTGAATAGGTCATTAAGTGTACGTTCGGATGCTCTGCAGCATCGGCCATTTTTGGAGCGAGAATGCATGATGCGCAATCTTCAGTCGGAAAAGTTCTTGAAAGTTGAGCCATATGCCCTCCTATCGTTGGCTCTTTTTCCACCAAATATACATCGATGCCCGCATTTGCCAAATCTAAGGATGCCTGTATGCCAGCTATTCCACCCCCTATTACTAAAGCATTTTTGCCAATTTTCATTGATATTCTTTCCACTGGCTCTTTTTTTCTTATTCTCTCTACTGCCATAGAAGTAAGGATTTTCGCCTTTTCTGTTGCATCCTCCGGTTTCCCATAATGAGACCATGCACTCTGTTCCCTTATATTTGCCATCTCAACCATATTTGGATTCAATCCCGCTTTGGCAAGGGTCTTTTCAAAAGTGCTTCCCTGAAATTGTGGAGAACATGCTGCAACAACCACTCTGTCAAGATTGTGTTCTTCTATGTCATCCATTATTGTCCTTTGCCCGTTCTCGGAGCACATGTGGGAGATGCTTCTGACAACGGTGACATCCGGTAATTTCGATGCAAACCGGGCAACTTCATCAACATCCACAATATCGGAGATGTTACCGCCGCAGTGGCACACATAGACTCCTATTTTTGCCATGGTATCACCTCCATTCCAAATGCCTCGGCCATTATTTCCGTGAAATAATAGACGGGCAGTTCCACAAAATCAGCATGAGCCTTCTTCACCTCACGCTGCATCTCGCTGAGATTGAAATGGCAGAGCGGGCATGAGGTAATGATGGCGGAGGCCCCGTTTTTCCGTGCGTTGGTCACAATGGCATAGGTCTGCTCAATCACCCCTGCACGGTCATTGGCCACGTTGTACGAGCCACAGCACTCATTCTTCAGCGGAAATCGGACCGCCTCTCCCCCCAGTGCCTCAATGAGTTTTTCCATGATGCTCGGGTTTTCATATTCATCCACCGCCACTTCCTTCGGCCGCAGCAGCAGGCAGCCATAATAGGCGGCATACTTTTTTTCAAGCGGTTTTTTCACGCTGTTTTTTATCTCCGGAAGCCGCTCCTCGATGAGCTGGAGCGGGTGAATCACCTCAACACCCCCTTCATAATCGGGTTCCTCATCCAGGAATGCATTTATTTTTGCCATGGCATCCCTGTCGTTTTCTGCCATGATGCTCGCCTGCTTCAGCGTGTTGTAGCATATGGAGCAGAGGGTCACCAGGCGGTCATATCCCTCCTCCTTTGCCCTGACGAGGTTCCGTATGGATGCAAGACGGTACATGAGATTGTCCGTTGCCAGACTGTATACCGTGCCACAGCAGTACCACTTATCAAGCTCCTTCATCTCAATACCAAGTGTTTTGAATACCTGAAGGGCAGTATCCTCAAAGGTTTTGGCATTTGTCTTGAGTGTACATCCGGGATAGTAGGCCATTTCCATGTATGTCACCCCGTATATTTGCGGGTGGCACTCACCACCGCTATCTGCGGGAGAT
>QMSU01000091.1 GCA_003650975.1 Thermoplasmata archaeon | reverse complement strand
TGGGTTGTTGGCGATGTGGGTCCCACACCAGAGCGGCAGGTGGCGGCAGGCATTCCCATCACGCAATTCGGCGAGGACTCCATTGGTGTGTGGGCGGAGGCCATCCCTGGAAGCATCATGAGGCTTGAATCCATTCCACTTGGCCTTGGGGCAGCATCCAGGCTTCTGATGGAGCATATTTCACCGGGGAGCACTGCAAAAATCAACAATAATGTGCTTGCCATGTATGAAAAGGGCAAGAAAATCCTCGAAGAAATCGGAGGCGAGGAGGCATACAATAGGGAGAAGAGAAGCGGGTATCAAATGCCCACTCTGGAACTGGAGCAGAAGGGTATTGTGTTTGAGTAAATATCATCGCGGCACTTCCAAGATAAAAAATGCACGTGTTCATCTGATTGAGAAAGGGAACATGGGATGAACATGTCTGGAACTGCCGCTCGTACCATCTTTCATAAGGGCATGTAAGAATGATATAATGGGTGGTTAACTTGACAGTCTCTACCATCGCTGTCGAAACGTTTAAAGTTATGGTGCCCATTTCTACATGGAGGTAATCATATGAAAGTAAAGGTTGTTGAGGCACTGTTCGTTTTTGCGATGCTTCTCACCACCACGATGGCAGGAGTGACAATGCCGGGTGAGAGGGCAGAACATGGAAATATGGGGGCAGCCACTTCTGGTTCACCGGAACATGGGGGTGGAGTATTATCCTTCACCTTTTCGGAACCGGTGGTGAATGACCGCGGAAGCTATGTCACAATAACGATGAAGGGAGCGGAAACATTCACCATGAATCCCGGCGAGCCAATGCTCCCGGTATTCCAAAAAACATTGATATTTCCTCTCGGAACGAAGATAAAAGGTGTTTCTGGAACACCTTCGTATGTCAGAACCATGGAACTCCCGAAGAAGATTGCGCCTGCACCACATCCGGTGCCCTTTGATGGTCGTCATCACAGAATAACGATCTCTGAAAATTCTCACATATATGGAAGCACCAGTCCGTATCCGGAAGAGTGGTTCAGATATCACATCGGTGTAGGTCTTCATGATGGTGAACATGTGATATTTTTAACCATTGAGGTGTACCCGGTCCGGTATCATCCCGCCGCACACATGCTGGAGTATGCCGGGGCATTTGACGTGGAGGTGAACACTGATGAGGGGACTCCGGTTACCTTCAATGATGCCTACGACCTGCTCATTGTGGCACCGCAGAAGTTCTCCGATGAGCTTGCACCCCTGGTGGCACATAAGGAAAGCATGGGGATGAAAACAGTACTCGCCACCACCGAAGACATATACAAAGACCAGCAGGGAAGGGATGAAGCGGAAAAAATAAAGTATTACATCAAAGATGCCCTGGAGAACTGGGGCATTACATACGTCATGCTTGTGGGGGGCATGAAGGGCCAGTGGCTCTGGTCATGGTATGTTCCGGTGCGGTACTCGCATCTGGACGACAATTCGAGCTGGGAGGCAAGTTACATAAGCGACCTCTACTTTGCCGACATTTACAAATATGAGGCGGGGCAGCCGGTCTTTGACGACTGGGACAGCAACGGTAACGGTGTCTTTGCGGAATGGACCAGATTCAACAAGGATATTCTCGACCTGTATCCTGATGTCTATGTGGGAAGACTCCCCTGCAGAAACGAACGGGAGGTGACAGCGATGGTGAACAAGATAATCATGTATGAGACGCAGACCCACGGAAAGGAATGGTTCAACAAAATGGTGGTGGTAGGTGGTGACTCATTTGAGGACAACATACCTGAAATAGGCACGGATTACATAGAGGGCCAGGTGGAATGTGACCAGGCCCTGAGTTTCATGGATGGCTTTGAGCATGTGAGGGTCTACGTAGAAGGAGGCGACTATGAGTTCACCCCGGAAAACGCCGTATCGGTGCTCTCTCAGGGAGAGGGCTTTGTCTACTTCTCCGGTCACGGCAATCCCACCTCATGGGCAACCCATCCGTATAATGACTTCGAAACATGGATTGACTTCAATCTCGAGAGCATCGAGCAGCTCATCAATGGAGAAAAACTCCCGGTGCTGGTGGTGGGTGGATGCCACAACAGCCAGTTCAATGTGAGTGTGCTCAACCTGCTCAAGATATGGGAAGGGTACCGGTGGCTCGAATACATCTGGAAGGGTGAGACAAGTAAGGTATGCTGGGGATGGCTCATGACCCGCCATGAGGGCGGCGGAAGCATCGCCACCATCGGCAACACAGGCCTGGGATTCGGCACGGTGGGGGATGGTCCAGTGGACGAGGTTCCCGACAGCGAACCGGACGGCATACCTGATGTCATCCAGTACCTCGGTGGATGGATGGAGCCCCACTTCTTTGACGTCTATAATAACAAGGGAAAGAATATACTTGGCGAAACCTGGGGTACCACCATAGCCGATTACATAAACAAATTTCCCATTGACTGGTCCAGGGAGTGGCAGGGAGAACGCCCCTATACCATCGAGCAGATTGATCTGAAGACCGTGCAGGAATGGGTGCTGTTCGGTGACCCCAGCCTCAGAATAGGAGGATATCCATAATCCCTCCTTTCCCAATTTTTGAGGGACGCATCCTGAATGCTCAGGGCTAATGCAGTGAAGGAACTGAAACCTCTCCAGCCATTCATATGGGTGGGAATGAACACAGGTGAGGTTGCGGGCGCAACCGGCACTCACGATTGCACAGACATTTTTATAAATATTTATAATGGCTATGAAATTTCAGATACATGCTTAAAGTACATGCCCTCGGTGGTTACAACGAAGTGGGACGAAACATGACCTGCATAGAAGTGGATGATGAGGCGGTTATTCTTGACATGGGCCTCTATATGGACCGTTTCATTGCCGTCCAGGAACGCGGTGGCGAAATGAACAGAAAGGTGCTGGGGGCTGAAGATGCCATTCCGGACGATGCACCAATCAATGCCATACGGAAAAAGGTGAAGGCCATTCTGGTTTCCCATGCGCATCTTGATCATATCGGCGCGCTCAAGTGGATGGCATCCAGATACCGTTGTCCCATTGTGGCAACTCCCTATACCGCCGAGGTGATAAAGAAGCACGTGAAGGATACGGAGAGGATTGTCTCGGTAAATGTGAATTCATCATATACGGTTTCAAAGAAGATGGCTGCGGAGTTCATCAATGTCACCCATTCCATCCCCCAGTGCGCCACAATAAATCTGAAGACACCCTACGGCAATATTGTCTATGCTCTTGACTATAAAAATGATAATCACCCGACGCTCGGGCAGAAGACAAATATTTCCAGGTTAAAGAAAATTGACAATGTGCTCCTGCTCATTGCTGACTCAACCAATGCCGAAGAGGAGAGAAAAACCTTTTCGGAACATATTGCAAAGGAGATGCTCAAGGACATCATAATGGGGATGGAAACAGAGGGTCACGGGATGTTTCTCACCACCTTTTCGTCCCACCTTGCCCGCCTGAAAGGGATGCTCCAGATTTCCAAAATGCTTGGCAGAAAGGCGGTATTCATTGGCAGATCATTTTATGAATACATATCAGCAGCAGAGAATCTCGGAATGGTTCAGTTCTCAAAAGATGCGGAGCTCATCAAAAATGCAGGAAAGGCGGATAAAAAACTTAAAAACCTCCAGAAACACAGGGATGAGTACATGTTTGTTGTCACCGGAGGCATGGGGGAACAAAAGGCGGTATTGACACGAATCGTCAATGATGAATTCCCTCTCGTAATAGAACCGCAGGATTTTGTCATATTCTCATGTGAGGTGATACCCACTCCTGTCATTCAGGCAAACCGGAAAATACTGGAACAGAAGCTTCACAGAAAGCAGGCCCGTCTTTTCAAGGATGTGCATGTTTCCGGGCATGCCTCACGGGAGGATTTGAGAGACCTCATCAAAATTCTCTCCCCCCATCACATCCTGCCGGCCCATGGCGATCTCACCAAAACCGCTGCCATGGCATCTCTTGGCGGGGAGATGGGATACGAGCTGGGAAAAACGGTTCATATACTGCAGAATGGGCAAAAAATTAGACTCTGAATATGTCATGTTGTAGCCCATTGCATCACATGGGGTGCGAGCAGTTTCCCCAGCAGCGGAAAGTGGTGCAGAAGCTCCAAAAGGAAAGAGAGAAACGGTGCGGTGTCGCGACGGGATGCGGGTGTTGCGAGGGAAACCGGTATTGTGCAGAAGTCGCTGCTGTTTTCCCGGTTAACCACCGTTATCTCTCCTCCGAAGGATGCGTTCTTTTCACTGGGAGCGACAACTGATACCTCAACCGTTATTGCCCCACCCTCTGGCTTAAGATTATCCCCTTCTGCGGGGGAAAATGTCCAGGTGCCCCATTCGGGATGACCCGCAATTTCCCAGTCAAGACTGGAAAATGATTCGCCGGCATTTTCTATGGTGAAGCTCCCCGTCACCCTTGAACCGGGAGTGACATCTGCCCATGAAAGTGTTCCATGGCATTCGAGGTCCGGCTCGGTGGGAGTCCATGCGTTGGAAAGTCCCTTCATGCAGAAGTTGGCCGTTCTGTCAAAATAGTAGAAGTCGAGCCAGGTCGAACCAACACGGCAATAGCTCTCGCCGGGATGGGACGCCGATTCCACAATGGTTCCAAGTGATTGAAATCCCAGAAGAACGGGAACCTCGGATGTGTGGTCATATGGGTGGCCTCCACTGGAAAGCATGAGATAGATGTAAAAGTCATCTCCCTCCGTGAGCCCCACGGGTGTGGCAAGGTCGATGGTGTGAAAGCCGGTATGATTTATGACGCCCGATTGTGTGGAAAGTTCCTGGAGAAGCTCCCCATTCTCAAAGCGATCATATATCTTCACAGTGTATGCCACATTGTCGGCGGCGGTGTAAAAACTCACTGCCTGCAGGAGCTCGTTTCCATCTGCCACAAATGCGTTGAATGCCTCGGTAATGCGTTCTTTGGTGTCACGCCACCCATGATAATCATAATAATAGATGTGCTGATACCGGAGCGGTTCCACATGCTGAAACGACACAGCTCCCATCTCAGGATGGTGTCCGCAGTGTTTGTCATAATACGATATCCAGAAATACCCGTCATCCCCCCAGCCGCTTCCCCAGCTGTTCTTGCAGAGCCACGCCCCGGGAAGCGGTGCCTGAGTTATCCTGTTGTCATCCCAGCCCACAATGGCCACCGCATGATTGGGATCGTAGGTGCTCTCCGGAGGCTGGTAGTGCGAATTCAAAGAAGAGGAGTAAAAACTCCCTCCCCAGCATAAACAGGTCCCCACCACACCGTGGGTCATGAGTGCCCGTTTGATGGTGTCAATGTTGCTGAGGTCGTTTCCCGCAACATACCACTCAATATCCCGTGGATAGTAGTGGTGGTAACCTGCATCGTTTCGTGCCGGTGCATCATAATACCACGGAGTGTCAGCCTCGGTATCATCATTGGCATCGGGACTGTACACCGCCCCCTCTCCTCTCGCAAGAT
>QMSU01000090.1 GCA_003650975.1 Thermoplasmata archaeon | reverse complement strand
GCAGAAATACGAGATGAGCAAAAAAATGAGGGAGAAAATCAGAGGTGTTCAGGAGGCAATGGAGGAGACACGAAAAAAACTTTCACATATTCAGGATACACATATCGAGAAAAGGGTGAAAAAAAGGAAAAAGAAATTCTGGTTCGAAAGCTACCGCTGGTTTCTCTCATCCCACGGAAATCTCGTTATTGCGGGAAAGGATGCCAAGAGCAACGAGCGGGTGGTGAAAAAACACATGGATGACAATGATATATATGTCCATGCGGACGTGCACGGGGCACCATCATGCATCGTCAAGGCACAGACTGCAGAGGGCACCCCCCTCCCGATAGATGAGCAGACGCTGAAGGAGGCGTGCATCTTCGCCGCATCCTATTCCAAGGCATGGAGCCGTTTCACCACGGCAAGTGCCTACTGGGTGCATCCATGGCAGGTTTCAAAGAGGGCGGAAACCGGTGAATTTCTGCCCACAGGTGCATTTGTGATACGTGGGAAGAGAAATTATGAAAAGTGCATTCTTGCGGCAGCGGTGGGAGCGGTGAAAATAGGGGATGAAGAGCTGATTATGGGCGGCCCGCCATCGGCAGTGCAAAAGTGGGCTGACCGGTGGGTTACCGTTGTCCCCGGAACCGAGGATAAAAACAGGGCTGCCGCTGCACTGGCAAAACAGTTTTCCTGCAGCGTGGAGGAGATTCAGGCAGCCCTTCCTCCCGGAAATGTGGAGATAAAGGAGGAGAATCCATGAAGATACTGGCAAAGGACATGAAAAGGGGCATTGTCACTATCCAGATACAGAGCAGGGAGGACTGCTGGCATCTCTACAATGTGGTGGAGAGAGGGGATTTTCTCTCGGCCTCCACCTACCGGAGCAAAAAGGAGAGCACCGACCGCATCAGGAGCAAAAAGGAAGAGAAAGAGAAGGTTTTTTTAAAAATACAGGTGGAGGATAAGGAGTTTCAGAAGTTCACTGACCGGCTGCGCATACGGGGAAAAATTGTTGAGGGCTGCGAGGAGATCGGGGCCTACCACACCTTCAGCATCGAGCCAGGGATGAAAATCACCGTGGAAAAGGAATGGAAGGAGCGCCATCTGAGAAGATTGAAGGACGCACTGAAATCCCACCCGAAAATTGCGGTGGTGGCCATGGACGATGAAATGGCAACCATTGCGAAAATCCACGAGTACGGTGTGGAGGAGGTGGCGACCATCCATTCCCACCGCCCAGGAAAAATGTATGCCCACTCCTATGATGAAAGGGAGTACTTTGGGCAGGTGCTCTCAAAACTCAAAGAAATGCGTCTCCCCCTGGCCATTGTGGGGCCTGGATTTGAAAAGGAGCGGTTTGCCGTCTTTGCAGGAAATGAGCTGAGGAAGTTTGTGGTGGACACCGTTTCCCATCCGGGAATGGCGGGGGTATACGAGGCGCTCAGGCGGGGTGTGGTGGAAAGGATAATGAAGGAGAACAGGGTGGCGCGGGAAACCCGCATTGTGGAGCGAATCATGGAATACATTGCAAAGAACATGCCCGTGGCATATGGAAGGGAGGAGGTGGAACGGGCCGTTACACTCGGTGCCGTTGAAGAGATGGTTATCCTCAACAGCATGCTCAATGAAGAGGAGGAACTGATAAAAAAAGCGGAGGAGATGGGAGCGAAACTGGAGATAGTAAATGACTGGCATGAAGCCGGGGAAAAACTGGCATCTCTGGGGGGACTTGCAGCCTTTCTGCGTTATCCACTCACATAGTTACTATTTCAGGTGTGCAGTAATGGTAGGTGATATACAGGGTGAAATCGTTTCCTCTGTCAAGAAACATGGGTTTTGCCAGAATCGAGAGGTCTATGTTGCAGTTGATGCTGTTGATCACTCCCTTTTCCTTTATGATCTCACTTACCTTCTCCTCATCAGCGGTATCAACCTTGAAATCACTGGGTCTGTCTGATGTGGCCACCATTTCTATGATGCCGTAGCCGGATGAAGACTGGGAAAATTGCATTTCATCTATGGAAACCGTTGCATCAATCACATCCGACCAGTTCCACGGCAGGATAAGCCCGTGGAAATCCCGATCATCGCTCCAGGTTATCTTTATCTCCACCTTGTAGATGCAGGCGTTATCATCATCAAGTGTGATGTCATAGGTGTTCTGCCAGTCCTCTGCCTTGCCCACATAACCTTCCTCCATTATCTCGTCGCTATGCTCCTCCCATGAAACCTTGTAGGAAACCTTCTCCACCTCTTCCGAGGCCACATAGGTTTTTTCATGATATGCAATTCCCACCACGGCCACAGCGATGATAATTATTCCAAGCAGTACCACCATTTTATCCTGTCTGTCCATACCTTCCACCGTACCCAATAAAGTTTTTCCATTTATAAACGTTGGGTTTCCGAGGTGGGCAAACAGCAGATGCTGCTAGTCAAGTATTGCCTGAATATCAAGATGTTCCCGTGCTTCCTTTTCGATTTCATGCAGTTTTTCCCTTTCATCCGGAAGGATGACCGGCTGTATGTTTTCAATGAGTTTTGAGACGGTATAGGTGTCCGGTCTGAGGGAAATGAGCGGAATATTTTTCTCGTTTGCCTGCGCAAGTATATTTGCGGAGGGGACGATGTTGTTGGTGAGTATGATGGCAGAGGTTCCCTCCTCCAGACATGCGGTGATGACGTCGCTTCTGTCCCCGCCGGTGATAATGAGCTTGTTCTCCTTGCGATAATCTGGATGCCGTTTGATTTCCGGGGCGGACAGGGCTGCAATGAATACGTTCTCAATGTACCGGTCAAGACCATCCTCGCCGGCAACCACCTTTGCAAAAAGCGTCTCCACCACATGTCTCACACGGGTTGCCTGCAGTCTTTTCATGTAGGGGATGACCCCCAGAAGTTTCAGATTCAGATTCTGTGCATCCTCTTTGATTCTTTCCATGTCCTCATCTCTCATCTTGTTCAGGATGATACCCTTCACCGGTACACTTTTGTTTATGCGATGAATATACTGCAGTTCATCCAGTATTTCGTGATACTCACCGGCTACCACAAACACAATCTCCGCATTGAGAATCTCCACAAGTGAAAGTGCATCAAGAGAGAGCGATGCGCCCTTCCACAGGAATTCCCCTCCCTCTATGAGGAACAGTTCCTTACCCTTTGAAAGGCGTGCATGCCGCTCAGTGAGCTCTTTTTTCACATTTTGATAGAAATGCAGGATTTTTGAATGGTGCATACCCATGCACAGCTCTTCCGCATCTTCCGGTAGGGAAAATGCCTCTTTAAACAGGATGGCATCGTAGTCCAGCACCTTTTTATCTCTGTAGAGCACATTGCTACCAATGGGCTTCATATATCCTGTCTTTTTGTTGGCAAGCTTTGCAATGGCATAGCCTGCAACCGTTTTTCCCGATTTTCTATCCAGAGCGGAAATAATAATATTTTTCATTTTTTCACCTCAATACTCATTCTCGCATCGGCCAGTTGTGCACCCTTTTCATATACCATCAGCGGATTTATATCTAACTCAACTATCTCCTCAAAGGTGGTGACGAGCATTCCTATCCTGTAGATGGTGTCCACAATTGCCTCCACATCCTTTCTCTTTTCCCCCCGCACTCCGGAAAGGAGGGGGTAGGACTCAATTTCCCTCACCATCCTCCGTATTTCTTTTTTCGGCAGGGGTGCCACCCTGAAGGTGACATCCTTCATCACCTCCACATATATGCCCCCGAGACCGAACATCACCACCTTTCCAAAGGATGCATCGGTGGTGGCACCTATGATGACTTCAATTCCACGGGGCAGCATTTTGGTGACCTCAATTCCCCTTATTTTTGCCTTGGGGACATGCCGTTTGCAGTTTTCTATTATTGCCTCATAGGCATTGGCCGCCTCACGGGCATCATCAATGTCGAGTATCACGCCACCCACATCAGATTTGTGCACAATGTCCTCCGATACCACCTTCATGGCCACAGGATACCCTATCTCATCCGCTGCTTTTATGGCCTCTTCAAGGGTTTTTACCAGACGGAAGGGAGGTACGGCAATGCCTGCAGCCTCAAGAATGCGTTTCGCCTCATCACTGAAGAGCTTTCGCCTGCCCTCACTTCTCGCCTTTTCCAGCACCTGTTTTATCGTTTTTTCATCCATTGAAATGTGTTCAAACGTTCCCTCATCCTTTACCTTGCTCACCTGGTAGAGTGCATAGAGGGCTGACACGGCATCCTCCACGTCACCGAAGGCAGGGATTCCATGGCTTTTCAATTCCTGAATGATTGCGGAGGCGCCCTCGCCCCCGAATATGGTGTATAGTGCGGGTTTGCTGGCGTATTTTTTATGAACATCTATCAGCGCATTTTTGATGCTCTCGAGCTCCGCATCCCCCCGGTCGCAGTACAGCGCCAGCACCGCATGAATGTCAGGTGCGGAAAAGGCTCTTTCCAGTGCAATCCGGTATTCCGCTCCGCCCGCCTGTCCGGTAATATCCACGGGATTTTTGTATGAGCCAAACGTCGGCATCACATCCTGGAAGGTTTCCTTCAGTCGTTTCATGTCATCGAAGAGTGTCAGTCCATAATGTTCGCAGGCATCTGCAGCAAGCACACCCAGCCCCCCTCCGTTGGTGACAATCACCACATTTTTCCCCCTCGGACGGGGTGATAACGCCACGGTGGTGACCCAGTTCAGACCGTCCTCAAGGTTTGTGGCCCGGAGCACCCCCACCTGTCTCATTGCCGCATCGAATATAGCGTTGCTTCCCGCGAGAGAGCCGGTGTGGGATGCCACCGCCTTTGCTCCTGCCTTGCTTGTGCCTGCCTTGAGGACAATGATTGATTTGTCGGAGGGTTTCTTCCGGATGATGTCGAGAAATTTTCTGCCGTTCTCCAGTCCCTCAATGTAGAGGAAAGCCACCTTTGTGATGTCGTCCTTGAAGAGGTGTGAGAGCACCTCCACCTCGGTTAAGTCTGATTTGTTTCCCATGGATACAATGGCGGAAAGGCCGATATGGTCCTCTGAAGCCCTGCCTATCATGGCGATGCCCAGTGCGCCAGACTGGGAGATCACCGCCACATTTCCCGGGTTGACCTTTGACGGGCCGAAGGTGGCATTGATGGGCGGTTTTGCCGAGTATATGCCAAACACGTTGGGACCGAGTATGCGGGTGTTGTGTTTCCGGGCCGCCTCCACCAGTTTCTTTTCTCCCTCAATGTTTCCCACTTCAGAAAATCCGGAGGTGATGACAATGGCAAAGCGTGATTTTTTTGCCACATCCTCCATGCACTCGACGGCGATGGCCGCCGGAACCACCACGATGGAAATGTCAATATCCTCCTCAATCTCAGTAATGGATTTATATACCTTCAACCCGAGAATCTCACCCCCCTTTGGATTTACCGGATATACCTTTCCACGGTATCCTGATTCCACTATGTTTTTCATAATCATGTTCCCTATCTTGCCGGGAGTGCTGGAGGCCCCGATGACAGCGACGCTCTTGGGATTGAAGAGTGG
>QMSU01000089.1 GCA_003650975.1 Thermoplasmata archaeon | reverse complement strand
GCCGAGGTGGCAAAGGAGATGGGCCTTTCCCCGAGAGACGATTTCAAACTCCGCCTCGGATTGTTTGGTGCCGAAGCATGGAGTGACGGCATGAGGAAGAGAATAGAGGAAGAATGGGGTATCAGGGCGCATGAGCATTACGGTCTCACCGAAATCATCGGCCCCGGTGTGGTCACCGAGTGCGAGGAAAAGCACCTGCACATCAACGCAGATCATTTTCTCCCTGAGATAATCGACCCCAAAACCGGGGAGCGCCTGGAACCGGGAGAGGAAGGGGAACTGGTGTTCACTACCATCACGAAGGAGGCATTCCCTGCGCTCCGTTTCAGAACCAGGGATATTGCAGGATATATCGAGGAGCCGTGTGCGTGCGGACGGACGCTTCCCATGCAGACGCGCATCAAGGGAAGAAGCGACGATATGATGAAGGTAAAGGGAGTGATTGTTTTCCCGTCCCAGATAGAGGCGGCAATGATGAAGGTTGGAGGGGCGAGCGGCAACTACCAGCTTGTGAAGAAAAAGGAACGGGAAGTCACCACCCTGTCCATCAGGGTCGAACCAACTGAGGAGCGTCACCGCGAGGGCAATCTGGACGAACTGGCACAGAAAATAGAAGAAGAGGTGTTCGCCATTCTCAACCTCCGCATTCCGGTGGAGGTGGTAAAGCCGGGTACCCTCCCGCGAAGCGAGGGCAAGGCAAGGAGAGTGGTGGAAGAATAGGTCAGCCGAATGCCACTGAGAATAGGTAGAGCAGGATCACAAACACAGGAATCGAGAAAAAGGTTGTCCATGTGACGGAGAGCGCCGTCACCTTTCTGTCGATGCCATAGGGCACCAGGAACATGTTGGTGCTGGTGATGGGCAGTATGGAATTGATTATGAGAACAGCTGCCCACGTGAGAGGGATGATGTCAAAAAACAGCAGCACGCCGCATGCGCACACAACGATTACTGGCGTTATCACCATGGTGAGGAGCATGATGTACCGTACCCACAGTAACTCCCCGCCATCCTTCCCGAAGAACAGTTTTTTGAGTTCCTTTTTCCGGATATCATCAACATGTATGCCAGCCCCCACATAGTAAAGTGCTGCGGGGATGGTGACAGCACCAAGAAAGTTGAGCACCGTTCCCCAGTCGTATGAGGTGGTGGTGATACCGGTATGGCTGTGAATGAGCACCGCACTGATGGGGAATACGAGCAGATACCACGGGTATATCCTGAGGAAACGGGGAAGGGGGTTTCTTCGTTTTCCATCATTTGTCACTCCCTTCTGGTGCAGCACCGAGAGAAGGTACGGCACCGCAGAAAAGAGGAATATGCCGAGAAGCGTAAGGTAAATGGCGGCAAATATCTTCAGCTCATCGATGGCGAGAATGGCACTCCCGAAAAATGCGGCGCTTCGGCCCTGGTTCACCACCACCGTTTTTATGAAGTGAATTCTCGTTTCCTTTTCAGTAGATATTTTCTGTGCCCTGTTTCTGGCAAACACATATGCGAGGGCATACAGAAGGGTGATGGTCGCGCATGAAACAATGACAAAATCTATTTCCTCCTCCCTGAAGTCAATGTTCAGAAACAGTTTAAACACCAGAATCGGAATGAATATGAAAAGCAATATGAGCCCGATTTTTTTCATCCCCCTGTGGATTCTCTCCTCTCCATATATCCTGGAAAGAATGAGGGTGACCGCAAATCCCACCGCTATCCATGGCAGTGTCCACAAACCGCTGATGTAGGGAATCACGTCGTTCAGCATCTCCAGTATGGTATCCTCTCCGATATGAAAGCACATTACAATTAAAATAGTTTTGATGTCGCACAATCATTTTATGCTCGAAGCGGTTTATCTCCATGTTCAAAAGAGAAGGAAATATTGTTATGGCGAAATTTGTTGAGGGGGATGTAATTGACAACCTCAAAGATTTGATGCAACGGGTGGGAGGTGATTCTGCGGTGATACTGAACGGCATAGGAATGCTTGAACATGCCAGAATAGGATATTTCACTGGTGAACGGTATATGGAGGAAACTCTCAAGGAACCTGCAGAGCTCGTCTCTCTCCAGGGGAATATCGGAAAACATGGCGATACATACGTGGTGCATGCACATGTGGCTCTTGCATGCAGCGATCACATGCTGAGGGGCGGTCATCTGATGGGAGGGAGAGTGAAGGTGGTAAACGAAATCGCCCTGCATCTGCTGGAGGAACTGGTGATAGAGCGGGTGAAAGAAGGGGACTTGATGGTAATGGAACTGAGAAAAAGATGAGGTTGTCTTCGTAAACCTATAAATACGCCATTTTATTACGCACTGATGGATGACATAGACCTATTCCTGAAGGAGGACCTCAACGAGAAGGGCGACATTACCTCTGAGGCCCTGCTGGCTGACGAGGAAGGTGTGGCATCCATAAAGGCCAGGGAAAATTGCATTCTTGCCGGGGCGGAGGAGGCAGCCTCTGTATTTGAGCGACTTCAATGCGCCGTACAGCCCATCAAAGAGGATGGCGATGCGGTGAAGGCCGGGGAACCGGTACTTGAGGTGAGGGGAAAACTCAAAAATATTCTGGCAGGGGAGCGGCTCGCACTCAACTTCATGGGAAGGATGAGCGGCATAGCCACCCTCACGCGCGACCTGGTGGAACTATGCCGGAAGAAAAACCCGCGGGTGGAAATCGCCGCAACCCGCAAAACCACCCCGGGATTCAGAAAATACGAAAAGAGGGCGGTGGAAATCGGCGGCGGATATGCGCACCGGATGGGCCTTTACGATGGGGTGCTGATAAAGGACAATCACCTGGCAGCTGTCTCACTGCGGGAGGCGATACGAAAAGCGCGGAAACTTGGCATGGAAATCGAGGTGGAAGTGGAAACCATCGATGATGCAATCATTGCTGCCGAAGAAGGGGCGGACATAATCATGCTCGATAACATGCATCCTGCAAAGGGAAAACTCGCTGCAAGCAAAATACAGAAGATCAATCCTGAAATAAAGATAGAGGTTTCGGGTGGCATCACTCCGGAAACCATCACCAACTACACCTTCGCCGACCGTATTTCCCTTGGATGGCTCACCCATTCAGTAAAAAATATGGACTTTTCTCTTGACATCGAGAGGATCCTCTGATATGAATTGCATGGTGTCACCGGGCGTGCAGTTTTCATTACCCGCATGAAAAATACTTCAGAGAATGTACAAAATTAAAAAGGGGAGAGATTATTTGATTTTTATTTTCTTTGGTTTGTACTCTGGTTTCGGTTCGGCTTTCGGGAATGTTATGGTCAGCACTCCATCGTTCATCTCCGCTTCAACCTTGTCCGGTTTTATTTCTTCGGGGAACTCCACGCATCGATAGAAGTCCATGCTGCTCCGCTCTCTCCTGAGCCAGTTTTTCCCGTGTTCCTCCTCAACGTTCTCATGCTTTGCTGAAATTTCCACCCCTGTCTGAGTAACCGATATGTCCACGTTCTCCTTCGGTATGCCTGGCACATCGACCCTCATTTCATACCTGTCCCCGTGATCGATGATATCCATCGGTGGCTGGCGGTATTCCTGCACATCAGTGCTGTTTCTCGATGGCCAGAAAAGGTCGTCAAAGGCCGCTCTGAAACGGTCAAACAGTCTGTCCATGTCCAGCCATAGATCGTAGGGTCTTCTCGGTGCAGGTTCTCCCATCTTTCTCTCAGAGACTTTTATTGCCGGTTCTTTTTTCTCCTTTCTTGCAGCCATCTCCATCACCTCCGCTTTCGCCTATAATAATATATTTAATCTTATATAAAAACTTTTTGCATCACGATACTGATTCATGTGTATTGCCACCCACCACACTTTTGTGAACATGGAAGATTTGGGTCCAGAAACTATCCTTTTTCGCAAGAAACGATGCCCATAGAATAGTTTTTCTGTACGTCCCATCTTCATATTCTCTTTCCTCTCAAGGCTGAATATGCATGCAACCATCTCCAGGTTTAGCGAGCAATGAAAAAGACCTCTAAAATCAAGAGATAACATATTATAAACAAAGCAATTATTCCGCATATCATACCGTCTTTTCCGTAGGTGTTGTCCCCTCTTTTTATTGCCTTTTTTCCCAAAAGTATTGCAGCAACTGCAAATATCAATGAAATTGGTGGCGAATGAGCCGAAAACAAACTTATGGTTCCCGTAGCCAATGCAAGTTTTCCCCATCGTGTTTCTATTCTTGCTGTTCCATATTTTCCAAATTCCTCTCTCAGCCCTAAAAATCCAGCCATGATGCACATAAAACCAATAAATAGGAAGGCCATTCCATAAACAGAAAGATAATTCGTAAAGAATGTGAATAAAAACAGACCCACAATCGAAAGCACCACCCCTGAGTAAAACAGTGCTCTGTACTCTTTAATCCTCCTGGGGTTTCCAAAAAAATCATTACCCTGATTTTCTTTACCCACAATTCTTAATAAAATTGGCAAAGATAATACTTTTGTCTATTGAATGATTCCGCGCATGCACTGTTTCTCATCTTTACCCTTTGTTTCACGTTGTGGCGACCTGCAATGAAATAAACCGAAATATTCATTATATCATTTCCCCATATCAGCATGAACTACAAAATAACAGGGGATAATCTCCAGATTGTGACCGTTGAACTGAACGAGAAGGAGAGGGTGTATGCCGAAGCGGGGGCCATGGTGTACATGAGCCCGAACATTAAAATGGAGGCAAAGGCACGGGGCGGTATTCTCAAAGGAATCGGGAGAAAATTTGCAGGGGAAACATTTTTCCTCACCGAGTTTTTCCCGGAAGGGGGTACGGGCATGGTTGGTTTCGGCGGCAATGCACCCGGCACCATCATGCCGCTGGAGATCGATGCAGGAAGGGAATTCATTGTGCAGAAGGATGCATTTCTCTGCGCTGAGGACGGCGTTGAGCTGAGCATCACCTTCCAGAAACGGCTGGGCTCCATCTTCTTCGGTGGCGAGGGTTTTATCCTCGAAAAGTTGAGCGGGAAGGGTCTTGCCTTCATTCACGCATGCGGGGATTTCATCGAGAAGGATTTAAAGGAAGGCGAGAGCATACGGGTCGATACTGGAAGTGTCGTGGGATGGGAATCCAGAGTGGATTATGATATCCAGCGTGTCAAGGGCATAAAAACCATCTTCTTCGGTGGCGAGGGGCTGTTTCTGACGACATTGCGCGGCCCCGGAAAAATAGTGCTGCAGTCCATGACGCTTCACAATCTGGCAATGGCGCTCGCACCGTTCCTTCCACAGCAGGGGCAGACATCGGGGAGGAGCGGTGTGCTCGGCACCTTGCTTGATGAGACACTGGGAAAGTGAGACACCACCCACATCACAGTGAAAAATGAGCAGTTGAAGAGAATGCATCCTGTCCTCATTGTGAATATTATATCATATATCCTCTCATGGAATAATGAATGATGTATTTCTTGTGCTCATCTGATGAAAGGTGACGCAACAAAAACACTTTTTATACCCTGCAGTTTACTCATATGCAGCGACTGTTCGGCACCAACGGTGT
>QMSU01000088.1 GCA_003650975.1 Thermoplasmata archaeon | reverse complement strand
GATGGGGATGAGTGTGGTGGGCGTGAGGAGTTCTCTCACCTCCTTTCTCACAATATTCAGAAAATGATTCACTGCACCACCCCGGTGAACACCTCCTCTATGTTCCGCGCATGGTACCTTTCCTTCAGTTCCTCAGGACTCCCCTGTTCCACAATTTTTCCTTCGTTCAAAAGGGCGATGCGCTGGCACAGAAACTCCACCTCAAGCATGTTGTGGGATGATAGAAGAACGGTGGTTCCTTCCTTCACGGTATCCTGTATAATTTTCCGTATTTCCTGTGCATTGATCACATCAAGACCCGACGTGGGTTCATCGAGAATTGCGAGCTTCGGCGAGACCATCAGCGCCCGTGCTACCAGCAGGCGGCGGGTCATCCCCTTGCTGTATGTTTCAATTTTGTCATCAATTCTCGCCCTGAGGTCGGCGATCTCGATGCCCTTCTCCACGATTTTTTCATCCCCTCCAAAAAAAGCGGCAATAAACGTGAGATAGCTTCTTCCGGTGAGTGTTTTGTAGGCTCCCGCATCCTCAGGGAGGTAGCTGATGAGATGTCTCACCGCATCCGCCTCCCTTTCCACATCCAGACCGAAGAGTGATACGGTCCCTGCCGTGGGATGGAGGAGTGTGGAGAGGATGCGCAGGATGGTGGTTTTCCCCGCACCGTTGGGGCCGATGAGACCGAAAATTTCTCCCTCATGAATCTGGAAGGAGACACTCTTCACCGCCTCCACCTTGCCATACGTTTTCACAAGGTTTTTTACCTCCACCGCTGCCATGGAAACCACAATTTCCACCGACTATTTAAAGGTGATTACATGAAACCGGGGCAGAATGATTCAGCGTCCCAGTTTCTCCTTTGCAATCTCTCTGAGTTTGAATTTCTGTATCTTGCCGCTGGCCGTCATGGGATACTCATCGACAAAGAAAAAGTATTTCGGCACCTTGTACCGTGCAATGTTGTCGAGGCAGTACTGCCGGATTTCGTCTTCAGTGGCATCCACTCCCTCCTTCAATTGCACAAATGCCGCCACCTCTTCGCCGTACTCAGGATGAGGGACGCCAACCACAGCAATCTCCTTTATCTTCGGATGGGTGTAGAGAAATTCCTCTATCTCACGGGGATACACATTCTCACCGCCTCTGATAATCATGTCGTCCACACGACCAAGGATGCGTATGTATCCCTCCTCGTCCATGGTTGCCAGGTCCTTGGTATGGAGCCAGCCCTCTCTCACCGTCTGTGCCGTTGCCTCAGGCATCTTGTAGTATCCCTTCATGATGCCATACCCCCGCGCAATGAGCTCTCCCGGGGTGTTCGGCGGCAATTCCTCATTTGTCTCAGGATCAACTATCTTTATTTCTACATGCGGCAGTGCCTTGCCCACCGTCTCCACCCTTTTGTCAATGGGGTCATCTCTTTTTGTCTGCGTGAGCACCGGCGATGCCTCGGTGAGGCCGTAACAGATGGTGACCTCCGTCATGTGCATCTCCTCCATGACCCGCTTCATCACCTCTATGGGACAGGGGGCCCCCGCCATGACTCCCGTGCGAAGCGACGTGAGGTCGTATCTGGCGAAGTCGGGATGGTTCAGCTCCCTGACAAACATGGTGGGAACGCCGTACAGGGCGGTGCACCGCTCCTCATGCACCGCCCGGAGAACCTTTCCTGCATCGAATACCTCCACGGGTACCATGGTTGATCCATGGATGACACTGTTGAGCGTCCCTATCACGCAGCCAAAGCAGTGGAAGAATGGGACGGGAATGCACACCCTGTCCTTTTCGCCCAAATCGAGATAGTTGCCCACCCAGTAGGCGTTGTTGACGATGTTGTAGTGGGTGAGCATGACGCCCTTTGGAAATCCGGTGGTGCCTGAAGTGTACTGCATGTTGACCACGTCGTGGCAGTCAAGCGAGTCCTGAACGGCGCGCAGTTCCTCATCGCTTACTTCCTTTCCCATATCCACAATATCCTGAAAGTTCAAAAGGCCGGGATGTTTTTCCTTTCCAAGGAATACTGCTCTCTCAAAGAACGGGAATTTTTCTGATTTGCGCCCCTCCTTGGCCTCCGGCATTATCCGGTACAGTGTCTCCACATAATCCACGTTTCTGAATCCCTCAACAAGGAAAAGATAACGGGAATCAGACTGCTTCAGCAGATATTCCAGTTCGGCAGCCTTGTAGTTGATATTCACCGTCACCAGCACCGCCCCTATCTTTGCGGTGGCAAACTGAAGTATCACCCACTCGGGGACGTTGTATGCCCACACGGCCACATGGTCTCCCTTTTTCACGCCAAGGTGCATGAGTCCCTTTGCCACCGTGTCAACGATTCCCTTAAACTCCCGGTAGGTATATCGCGGCCCCTCAACATACACCAGTGCGTCATTGTCCGGATATTTTTCGACAGTCTCATCAAAAATCTCTCCTATTGTTTTCTCAATCATGGCAATGAATTGCATTTCCCTTCATAAAATTTATTGCGGACTCTCTGCGGCTATGGCGTTATCCTTTTTCTGTCCCTCGGGAACAAAATACACTCTCTGATGTTGTCGAGATCGAGAAATCTCATGAGAAATCTTTCTATGCCGTAGCCGAACCCTCCGTGCGGGGGCATACCGTAACGGAACGGTTTGAGGTACTCCTCGAAGTTTTCAATGTTCATGCCGTGCGCCCTCATTCGTTCCACAAGCATTGTGTAATCATGAATTCGCTGCGCGCCCGACGTGATCTCCATCCCCCTGTATTCTAGGTCAAAGGCCCGGGCGTATCTGCCGTTTGGCATGGCATAGAACGGTTTTATGGAAAGGGGGAAATCCGTTATAAAGTAGATATCGTATTCCAGCTGTGTGGCAAGCAGGTTCTCCTCATCGGTTCCCAGATCCTTCCCCCATGTGAAATCACCCTCTCTCTGCAGCACCTCCACCACCTCGTCATATGAGATACGGGGATACGGGGGTGACGGCAGGTCGACATTCGCCTTTATCATATCAAGTTCTTTGCTGTTCTCATCGATAATCTTCTGTGCGGCATATGCAGTCATCTCCTCTGCCACGCGCATGACGTCCTCCTCGTTTTCAATGAAGGCCATCTCTATGTCCACTGCGGTTGATTCGTTTAAATGGCGGGAGGTGTCGTGTTCCTCGGCCCTGAAATACCATGCAATTTCATATACCCGTTCCAGACCGGAGGCCATGAGCATCTGTTTGTACAGCTGGGGTGACTGGACAAGATAGGCATCTCTTCCGAAGTAATCTATTTTGAACACCTCCGTTCCCCCCTCGGATGATGTTGCGGATATCTTTGGCGTGTGAACCTCTGTAAAACCGTGGTTTCTCAGGTATTCCGAGGCAAATTGGACAAACGAGTGGCGTATGATAAAAATGGCTTTCACATTGTCCCTCCTCAGATCTATTATTCTGTTATCGAGGCGGGTGTCAAAATCAACGTTCACCTTATCCACCACCCCCATGGGTAATGGTGCTTCTGCGTGCGAGAGCAGGGTCATCTCTTCCACGAGAAGCTCCCACCCGTTCATCACCTTTTCATTTTCCTGACAGGTGCCCGATGCAGCGATGACGCTTTCCCGGTTCAAGGAGGTGAGTTCTTTGAAAAGCTCGGGATGCTCTTTTTTTATGGCAGTGAGCTGCATTTTTCCGTGGCCGTCGCGTAGTACCACAAAGGCAATGCCACCGAGATTCCGGATATCCTCAATCCATCCCGCCACCGTTATGTTCCCGCCATAATCGGTGCTGTCAACCTCATCACTGTAATGGGTACGAAGCATATTGGTGATATTCCCGCCCGTTATATTTTTTGTGGAAAATATGTGAGAATTGAGATTCTGTTAACCGGCTCTCCTCAACCCTATGGTGATTTTCTCTCCGTCGATATCCCACTCCCTCACATGGTCGCCTTCCGGTTGTTCCACATATCTCACTTCGTTGCTTCTGGTCTCATTTTTCAGGTATTTCTCCCATCCCTTTATTCGCTCAACGTCGATATTTATCTCTGTTTCTATTCTCTCTTCCATATCCAGATTCATTTCCTTTCTCATTTCCTGTATCCTTCGTATCAGCTCCCGTGCAAATCCTTCGGCCAGCAGTTCGGGCGTCTGGACAGTATCAAGGGCGATGGTGATGTCATCTGTTCCTCCCACGGCATACCCCTCCTTTGCTCCAGTCTCCACAGTGAAATCCTCATCATCTATGGTATATGTGTGACCATCGATGGTTATGCTCATACCGGAAAGCGTGCGGGGGTCTGCATTCTCTATTTTCCCGGCAATTTCCTTTGCCCGGTCCTTGTATTTTGGTCCCAGCACGGCATAGTTTGGTTTTGCGAAATGTTCCATGAACGCCTCACTTCCGTCCGAGAAAACCACTTCTTTCACATTGGTTTCCTCTCTTATTATTGATGCCATCTCATCCAGGGATTCTGCAGATACCACAATCATTTTGCGGAGCGGGTACCTCAGTTTGATGCCGCATTTTGCCCTGATGGCCCGTGCCTCCTCGATAATCCTTCGCGCAAGTTCCATTTTCTGTTCCAGTTCAGTGTCAATCAACTGCTCGTTGCATTGGGGATATTCACAGAGATGGACGCTCTCCCCCCCTTCCACTTCCAGATAGAGGTGTTCCGCCATGAATGGCACAAAGGGTGCGATTATCCGTGAGAGTGTGGCAAGGATTTCGTAAAGCGTGCAGTATCCTGCCATTTTATCGGGGTCCTGTTCTTCCTTCCAGAACCGTTTGCGTGAGCCCCTCACGTACCAGTTGCTCACATCGTTCACCACGAACTGCTCTATGGCTCGCGCCGCCTTATGCACCTCGAATACGTCCATCCTCCCCTCCACCTCCTTCACGAGGCTGTGGAGCTTCGAGAGAATCCACCGGTCGCTTATCGTTCTTTTTTCTGGAGGAACATACTCCTTTTCATACTCAAATGCATCCAGTACGGCATAGGTGCGGTAAAAGGTGAAGATATTGCCTATGGTGAGCAGAAACTTGCTCAGCACCTCCTTTACCGCTTTATCGTAGAATCGCTTGGGTTGCCAGGGGGGTGAGGCCGAAAGCAGATACCATCGAAGGGCATCAGCACCATACTTTGAGAAAATCTCACCCGGTTCGATGTAATTCCTGGCCTTTTTGGACATTTTCACTCCCTGCTCATCGAGAATGAGTCCGAGGGTGAGCACATTTTTGTACGATGGCTCGTCAAATATGAGGGTGGAAATGGCAAGCAGCGAGTAGAACCATCCCCGCGTCTGGTCTATCGCCTCGCAGATAAAATCGGCGGGAAAATTTTCCCTGAATTTTCCCTGGTTTTCGAAGGGGTAGTGCCACTGGGCAAAAAAGGCAGAACCCGAATCATACCAGGCATCTATCACCTCCTCCACCCGTTTCATGGTGCCCTGGCAATCGGGACATTTCAGCATCACCTCGTCCACATGAGGACGGTGAAGGTCCATGTGCTCCGGCATGGTTATCGCCATGCTTCTCATTTCCTCTATGCTGCCGATGCATATCTCCCTTCCACATTTCTCACATATCCATATGGGTAATGGAGTTCCCCAGTATCGTTTTCTGGAGAGGGCCCAGTCCCTCACCTC
>QMSU01000087.1 GCA_003650975.1 Thermoplasmata archaeon | reverse complement strand
GGGCTGCACCACATCCGCGAGACCATCCCCTTCCCCCGCTTGCTGGGCCGGATTTATCCGTAGCTGAGGAGCAGCAAGGGGGCTCGTTCGCCGAAGGTCTCCCGACCGAGGCGGAGGAGGGGCTCGGTCAGGAGACCTTCGCCCAACGTGAGGGAGACCGTCGGTCAACGGGAGTTTGTCCACCGTATCACGATAAGGAGACTGCGAGATGAACGTGCAACGGTGTGTCGTTTTCGTCCTGGTGATTACTCTGGGAATAGCATCGAGCCCTGGCGCTGCTCACACCAGCGCAGCCTTGCTACCGGCATCTGCCCCGGGCGAGGTTGAAGAGGCCAGCGCGCTGACCAGACGCAGCGCCGACGTCGCTGTCCCCCCGGCGAGTCTCGACCTGGGTCCGGCCGAAAGCTCAGGACAAGCTTTGCCCGCAAGCGTCTCCACCGACTGGTGGGCCGCCGTGCAGGAAAACATCCGCCAGTCCGAGTATCGCGTTACCTGGCAAGACCACACCTACCTGCCCGATCTGCTGGCTGCCTATCAGGCTCCCAATCGAGCGCACAACCTGCGCGTTTATTTCACGCCAGCGGGCATCCGCGTCATCCCGCGCACTGCAATTACGTCCACCTTCCAGCAGGTTCAGGACGAGTTCTGGGAATGGGGTCTGACTCCGGTCGGCTATGGCTACGGGGGAGACGTTCAACCTGTGGTCGCCGTTGGGCCGGTTGTCTCTAACAATTGCGTCGAATACCGGCGAGAAGAACTGGCCGAGCGGTACGTCAACGATGAGCGTGGCCTGGAACAAGGCTTCACCCTTCAGTACCCACCTCTCTTTGGCCGGAGGAAAGGCACAGGTGCTGAGGGTCTCGTCTTGGAATTGGCACTCACTGGCGACCTGACACCCGACTTGGTTGATGATGGGACTGCTATCGAGTTCACCTCCCCCGGCAACGTTCGCGTTCTGCGCTATAGCAACTTGCGCGCTTCCGACGCCACCGGCCGGCGGCTCCCCGCTCACCTGGAACTCCTTTCTCCTTCCCAAGACGGGGGACCAGGCGTGAGGGTGGTCGTGGATGACACTGCTGCTGTCTATCCCATCACCGTTGACTCTTTGGTCACCTCTGCCTCGACGGGGCTCGGTACAAGCCCCGACTGGATAGCAGAGGGTGGTCAGTTCGGCGATGGGTTTGGCTACTCCGCAGGCACGGCCGGGGACGTGAATGGCGACGGCTACTCCGATGTCATCGTTGGAGCGTATGGATACGATGGCGGCCAGGTGGACGAGGGAGCGGCCTTTGTCTATCACGGCTCGGCGGCGGGCCTGAGCACCACGGCGGATTGGTCGGTCGAGAGCGACCAGGCCGACGCCAAGCTTGGTATCTCGGTGGGCACGGCCGGGGACGTGAACGGCGACGGCTACGCTGACGTCATCGTCGGGGCTAATTTCTACGACAACGGCCAGGAGAACGAAGGGGCCGCCTTTGTCTATCACGGCTCGGCGGCGGGCCTGAGTACCACAGTGGATTGGTCGGCTGAGGGTGGCCAGTCCGATGCTAATTTCGGCAATGCGGTGAGCACGGCTGGGGATGTGAACGGCGACGGTTATTCCGACGTCATCGTCGGAGCGTATAAATATGATGGTGACCAAGAAGATGAAGGGCGAGCATTCGTTTACTATGGCTCGGCGACGGGCTTGAGCGCCACGGCTGACTGGACAGCCGAGAGCAACCAGGTTGATGCTAACCTCGGCTGGTCGGTGAGCACGGCCGGTGACGTAAACGGTGATGGCTATGCTGATGTCATCATCAGCGCCCATCTCTATGACAACGGCGAGAAAAATGAAGGGCGGGCCTTCGTCTTCCATGGTTCGGCGGTGGGCCTGAGTACCACGGCGGATTGGACGGCTGAGAGCAACCGGAGCCACGCGATTTTTGGCCATGCGGTAAGTACGGCTGGGGACGTGAACGGCGACGGCTACGCCGATGTAATCATCGGAGCGGCTTTCTACGATGGTGACCAGGCAGACGCGGGGCGGGTCTACGTCTATCACGGCGGTGCGACCGGTCTTACTGTGGGTTCGGCGGATTGGACGGCAGAGGGCAGCCAGGAAGGCGCTGCCTTCGGCTGGGCGGTGGGCACGATCGGCGATGTGAACGGCGATGGTTACGCCGACGTCATCATTGGAGAGCCTTATGGCGGTGAAGAGTACGAGGGACGGGTCTATGTCTATCAAGGTGGTTCGACCGGGCTCACCACAGGCCCAGCGGGATGGACTGCCGAGAGCAATCAGATCTACGGCCACTTCGGTGAAGCAGTGGGCCCGGCCGGGGACGTGAACGGCGATGGCTATACCGACGTCATCATCGGAGCGTCAGGGTACGGCAGCTTGAGTGGCGGAGGGCGGGCCTTCGTCTACCACGGTAGTTCTACCGGGCTCACTACAGGCCCGGCGAACTGGACGGCCGAGGGCGATCAGGCCAATGCCCAGCTTGGCTACTCGGTGGGCACGGCCGGGGATGTTAATGGCGATGGTTATGCCGACGTCATCGTCGGGGTGCCATCGTACGATGGCGGCCAGGCGGACGAGGGACGGGCCTACGTCTACTACGGCTCGTCCGCTGGCCTGAGCACGATAGCGGACTGGATGATCGAAGGCGACTGTATTTTCGCCAGCGTTGGCATCTCGGTGGGCACGGCCGGGGACGTAAACGGCGATGGCTACGCCGATGTCGTCGTCGGAGCGCTTTGGTATGATGGCAGTCAGCAGTACGAGGGGCGGGTCTACGTTTACTACGGGAGCTCGAAGGGTCTCATTACGGGCCCGGCGGACTGGACAGCCGAGGGCGGTCAGGCCGATGCCCAGTTTGGTTGGTCGGCAGGCACGGCCGGGGACGTGAACGGCGATGGCTACTCTGACGTTATCATAGGATCACCCGGTTACAGCAATGGTGAGGCTGCTGAAGGACGGGCCTTTGTCTACTACGGTAGTTCGCTTGGGCTCACCACAGGCCCGGCAGACTGGACGGCTGAGAGTGACCAGGTCAACGCCCAGTTCGGTATCTCGGTGGGCACGGCCGGGGACGTGAACGGCGATGGCTATTCCGACGTTATCATCGGCGCTTACTGGTACGACAATGGGGAAACGGACGAGGGGCGGGTCTACGTCTACTATGGCAGTTCGACGGGGCTCACTCCGGGTCCGGCTGACTGGGTGGCCGAGGGTGACCAGGACGGCTCTGGCTTTGGTGTTTCGGTGGGCACGGCCGGGGACGTAAACGGCGATGGCTACTCCGACGTCATCGTCGGAGCCTGGTACTACGATGGCGATCAGGAAGATGAGGGACGGGTCTTTGTCTACCACGGCTCAGCGGCTGGCCTGAGCACCACGGCGGATTGGTCGGTCGAGAGTGACCAGGCCGGCGCTCGCCTCGGAAGCTCGGTGGGCACGGCTGGTGACGTCAATGGCGACGGCTACGCCGACGTCATTGTCGGGGTGCCTTATTACGCCAACGGCCAGACGGACGAGGGACGGGCCTACGTCTATTTCGGCGGTTCGGGTGGGCTCACTGCAGGTCCGGCTGATTGGACGGCAGAGGGTGACCGGGCCGATGCCCGGTTTGGCTATTCGGTGGGCACGGCTGGTGACGTCAATGGCGACGGCTATGCTGAGGTCATCATCGGAGCGCCTTATTACGACGATGGGCGGGCCGCTCAGGGGCGGGCCTACGTTTACTACGGCAACGAGGGGAATGGGCTTTCGCTGCGGCCGCGTCAGATGCGCACGGATGGCCCGGTTCACATTGCCCCGCTGGGCATCTCCGACTCTACCACGGCGGTACAGCTCCACTTGACGGGGCGGATGCCACTGGGCCGGGAGAAGGTCAAACTCCAATGGCAGGTGGCTCCTCTGGGTTCGCCTTTTACGGCCACGATGGCCATCAGCGGCACCAGCGCCGCCTGGACCGACGTGCTCACCACCGGTGTGGTCATCACGCAGAACGTGATTGGCCTGACGCCATTGACTCCCTACCATTGGCGCATCCGCCTGCTCTATCGCCCTGGCAACCGGCTGGGACAGAGCGCTGGTCGTTGGGTGCACATCCCGTGGAACGGCTGGGCAGAGCAGGACTTTCGCACCGCTGAATGGCCCATTGCCGGACTCGTCGCGAGCAACGATGGCCCCACACCGCTGGGCGGTGTCACCACTCTGACAGCCACCGTCACGGCGGGTAGCAACGTGTCCTATACCTGGGCCTTTGGCGACGGGGCGATCGGAAGCGGACAGGTGGTGACCCACACTTACCCGGCGGCTGGCCTTTATACGGCGGTCGTCACCGCCAGCAACAGCGTCAGCGTGCTCACTGCTACTACTACCGTCACCATGTCGGGGTCAGGTCCGGCGGAGCATCGCGTCTATCTGCCGTTGGTCATGCGCAATTATACGCCGGATGACCACGGATAGGGAAATACGCGATGGAGCAGGCATGTGACTGAAGCAAGAATGCCGTAGAGATAGCGGGTCTGCCTTTGGCATCTTATCGTGCTTTTCGCTCGTTCGCCGAAGGTCTCCCGACCGAGGCGGAGGAGGGGCTCGGTCAGGAGACCTTCGCCCAACGTGAGGGAGACCTTCGCCCAACGTGAGGGAGACCTTCGGTCAACGTGAGGGAAACTTTCGCCCAACAGGAGACCATTGCGTAGGAGGGAACATGACTCGCTACCGAATCGTTCAGGAACACGCTCTCTACTTTGTCACTTTCAGCGTCGTCGAGTGGTTACCGGTTTTCGTCGCTGAGGCGGCCTGTTGCATCGTCACCGACAGCTTCAATTTCTGCCACGAGCATAAGCATCTGCGTGTTAACGCCTATGTGATTATGCCCACTCATCTCCACGCCATCCTGTTCGATGAGAATTTTGACACTGACCGTCTACAGCAAACCCTGGCAGACCTGCGCAAGTATACGGGGAGACATCTGACTGAGTATTGTGCTTCTCGTATGCCTGCATGTTTTACCAATACGTTACGGGACGCAGCCGGGAAGGACCGCCAACACCAGTTCTGGCAAGCTGACATACATCCTGAAGCGATTTATACGCAGGTTTTCTGGCGACAGAAGTTGGACTACACTCACGACAACCCATGTAGAAAGGGACTGGTGCGGGAAGCTCCACATTGGCGCTTCTCATCTGCTGCGTATTGGTTGAAGGGAAGCGAGTCCGATGTCATTCTGACGCCGGTGGAGTGGTAATGTGCTGGGGCTCGGTCGGGAGATCTTCGCCCAACGGGCTGGATGTAGTTGTTCGGCAAGGTCTCCTGACCGTTGCCGAGTGAGGCTGGGCTCGGTCAGGAGACCTTTGCCCAACGGGCTGGATGTAGTTGTTCGGCAAGGTCTCCTGACCGTTGCCGAGTGAGGCTGGGCTCGGTCGGGAGAGACCTTCGCCCAACATGGGGGCTAGAGCAAGTGACCAAACCAAGCAGAAAGATCATCTCTCTCAACGGCGACGACTGGAAGCTGGGCAGCGTCCCCCTGGGTGATGACCCTCGCCAGGCGGACCCCCGCGAGATCGGAGCCATCGGCCAATGGCACCAGGCGACCGTCCCCGGCAACGTTCGCCTCGATTTGCTGCGCGCCGG
>QMSU01000086.1 GCA_003650975.1 Thermoplasmata archaeon | reverse complement strand
GTACAGCACAATGCCATCGCTCCCGTATATGGCTTCGCCGCTGTTGTTGCATGCGGTGTTGTTGGCGAGCGTGTTGTTTGAGGAAATATACAGGAAAATTCCATCATCATAGTTATTATTTGCCGTGTTTCCGGTAAGAATATTGTCCCGGGATTCCATCAAATTAATGCCCACTTCATCATTGCAATCAGCTGTGTTATTTGCGATGGTATTGTTGTGTGAATGGTAGAGCGAGATGCCCTTACCCACATCATCTCCGAGAACACTCCCCGTGTTGTACTGTACTGTATTGCTCGTTATGATGTTGTGGGAGGAAGAATCCATATAAATGCCGTGCTGGTTGTTGTGATGAATGTCATTGGCGTGAATGGTGGTGTTGGTGGCAGATAAAAGATATATACCGTCCTCTCCATTGTGGTGAACGGTGTTTGCGGTGATACTTGTTCCAGAAGAGGTTTCCACCAGAATCCCGTCATAGGTATTGTTGCATGCGGTGTTGTTGAAAAGAACATTGTCATTGCTGTTTGTGGATATGAGAATCCCGCAATCTGCATTTCCATATGCGGTATTATTTGAGATGATGTTGTGGCTGCTGGACGGTTCAAGAATGATTCCGTCCTCTCCATTTTCATAGGTGGTGGTGTTTGTTATATAGTTGTAATGTGAATTCATGAGTAATATCCCTTCCCCGTTATTTCCAATTCCGTTCCAGCATGCAGTAACCGCCGATACAGTATTATGATGGGATGACTCAAGAAGAATGCCATCATAGGTATTGTTGCGCGCGACGGTGTCTTCAATGGTGTTGTTTTCTGATTGATTGAGGAGAATTCCCGCATCTCCATTGCTGTACACCAGAGTATGCGAGATAATGCAGTAGTGTGCACCGGTGAGATATATGCCTCCCTCACCGCCGTTTCTTACGGTAAATTCGGAGATATTCACTCGCTCGGCAGAAACATATACCACATCCCCGCTTCCACCACCGTCAATAATCGTGCCATTTCTCCCCTCGCCAACAAGATTAACGGTTTTATTCACCACTATGTTTTCATAGTAGGTTCCGTTGAACACGTAGACGGTGCCGTTCTCTGCGACTGCATTTATGCCCTCCTGAATGGTATCAAAGCGAGTGACATTCCATCCGGGAGTGGAGGAATGATAGTCGTCGTCAACCCACACATATGAGGGCGGTGTGATGGTGAAGGAATGAACCGCTGAGTTGTTGCTCGCCCCGGTGGTGTCATTGGCCCATATGAAGAAGGAATAGTTCCCCGGAATGTCATAGGTGCGGTTGCAGTAATAGGTGTCGCCCGTATGGTTGCCGCTGATGGAGAAGTTGCTGGTGTTGAGAGGCTCGGTAATGTTGAGGTACACTTCATCGATGCCATCAGCATCGGTGACAGTGCAGCTTATATTCACCCACCCGCCTGCTGTCTGCACCGAGGGAAGAGCCTGTACATCTGTTATTTCGGGCCTGCCCGGAGCAACACTCAACCCCTTGATGCAGAAATTCGCCGTATCGTTGAAACTGTACAGGTCCACCCATGATACGCCATTCCAGTAGTAGCTCTCACCCGGGTTTGCGGATGAGTTCACGATGGTGCGGGACGATGAGCCGAGCAGCACCGGGACATCAGAGGTACGGTCATAGGGCTGGCCCCCCGCCGAAAGTTCCAGATAAATGTAAAAGTCATCACCTGCTGTGAGCGTCACGGGAGTATCCAGGTCAATGGTGTGAAAGCCGGTGTAGCTGATGGTACCTGATTTTGTTGAGAGCACGTCCTGCAGCACGCCCCCCTGAAAGCGGTCATAGATAGTCACCGTGTAGCTCACATTATCGGTGGCGGTGTAAAAGCTCACCGCCTGCAATGTCTCATCGCCCGTGGCATTGAATGCGTTGAACGCCTTTGTGCAGTTTGTCATGGTATCCCTCCATCCATGGTAATCATGGTAGTAGATGTGGTCATATGCAAGACGTTCCACATTCTGGAAGGAAACCGCACCCATTTCCGGGTGTTTGCAGCAGTGCTTATCATAATACGAAATCCAGAAGTACCCGTCCCCGCTCCAGCCGCTCCCCCAGCTGTTCTTGCAGAGCCATGCCCCCGGGAGTGGTGCCTGTGTCACCTTGCTGTCATTCCAGCCCACAATGGCCACTGCATGATTCGGGTCATTGGTGTCCGTGGGAGGTTGATAGTGGGAATCAGTGGTGGATGAATAAAATCCGCCTCCCCAGTAGATGCATGTTCCCATGACGCCCTCGGTCATGATTTTCTGCTTGATGAGGTCAATGGTACTCAAATTTGCACCTGCCGTATACCATTCAATGTCCCTCGGGTAATAATAGTGATAGCTCGCATTGTATCTTTCTGGTGCGCTGTAATACCAGTTGTCGTCATATTCGGTGCCGTCGTTGGCATCCGGGCTGTACACCGCTCCTTCTCCCCGTGCAAGGTAGGCCGATGCCACCCGGTAATCACCTCCGTTGTGCACATCGAGTCCGCCGCCGGTGGGAGGCGAGGTGTCATCATTGTTGTGCTTGTTGAATCCGTTCCACCAGTCAAGATGGTATTCCGCAAGATTCGGTTCGCCTGTTTCACCTGCTGCCGCCCAGTTTCCGGTCATGAGTAGATTACCCTCAATGGCCGCCATGACACCATGGGTCCAGCAGGTGCCGCCGGTCTGGTGTTTCACTGAAGTCACATAACTGGTTCCGTTCACGTTTCTGAGGTCGAAGGAGGAGGGAAGCGTGATGGTGAAAGTATGCGGTGCCGACATGTTGCTGTTGCCGCTGGTGTCATTGGCCCAGATGAAATATGTGTAGGTCCCCGCAACGGCGTAGGTGGCGTTGTAATGGTAGCTTCCTCCCGCCATGGTGACGTTGACCGGGGTAAAACCGGCGGGACCGGTGATGTTGACTTTCACCATATTAACACCAGAATCATCGGTGACGTTGCCGGTGATGTTCACCCATCCGTTCATTTCCTGGGGGTTGGGGAAGGCGGCCACATCTGAAATTTCAGGTGGTATGATGTCCGAGGCATTGAACGCATTCCATGCCTGGTCGATAAAATTATCCGGATTGGTGGCAAACACCTGCGTGGAATAGCTGTTGGCCACATTATTGGGGTGGGAGTCTCCGCTTTCGCCACCATATTCAGCCCTGAGCCGGTTGGGATGACTCGAATGGTTGTCGGGATAAGCCAGCACATCGAACCAGTCAAAAACTGCCACGTTGTTGAGGCCGGGATGATTGGTATTGTAACTGGTGAGCCAGTCGTTTTTGAGCCAGTTGTTGAACACCCTTGCACGGTGCGCCTCTGCATCATTGGTGGCATCCGTTGGTGCATAGTGGCGCGGTGGTGCCGTAACCGGGATGAATAAAATGTCGGGGTTCTGGGCAAATATATCCTCCAGCGGTCTGTAGGTGTAACCGTTATACGTATAGGTGTTCCCAGAGCCGTTGTAGTGACGGTAGACGGCCTTATAATTGGCGAGTGTCTGCCAGGAACTGAACGGGTCTCCCGGCTCGGTGCCATTGTCCTCGATGTTACTGATGGGATAGCAGCTTTTGAACATGATGATGCGGTTTACGCCGTCGCTGCACCCGTGTGTCTTCACCCCTCCAAGGTAGTCATTGAACCATAAAATCCAGTGGTTCATGTTGGTGCTGTCACCGGGTGTGGGTGCCAGAGAATCGGGTCTCCCTGCATCAGGCGAGAGATCGGTGCCGTAGTAAATGTCATTGCGCTCGTCAATATAATCCTTGGCGAGCAGCGCCGCATGCAGACTGTTGGTGAGCCAGTTCTGCCCGCAGGAATGATGGATAAATATCAAATCATCGTCACTGCTCCAGCGCTCTTCACCATGATTTTCTCCTGAAAACAGTGATGCGGAGGCTTCCAGCATTTCCTGGCTGTTGTGCACTGTGCTCAGCATGGGAAGAGTGAGTAAAAAACTTGCCACCACATACACCAATAAATGGGATTTCATATTTTTCATCCTTTATATATGGGAAAACTCCTTAAAAACGTTTATATGGACGCTCAAATCCGATTCATATGAGAGCAGGAAGGCCACAAATGGAACGGAGTCCAGAGACAATGTTCTTTTGATGCACGCTCCGGATCAAATAGAGAGGATGAGCACAGTTCATCAGGTGGTATCCTCTCCAAAAAGGCTTTAAACATGCGTGCATATGATGCTTTGATATAATGATATGTCCCCTCTGTGGTGGAAAGGGATACCTGATAAATCCACTGCACACCCATACTGAAAAACTGAGTGATTCTGATAGAGTACCGTATCGGGAGAAGATATGCCCCATGTGCCGTGGAAGGGGTCGCGTGGAAGACGGGCGCTAGGTTTTTCTGCCCTTCAATTTCTCATATTCCTTTTCTGCAAGTCGTTCAGCAAATCCTGTGCCAGTAAAGGCGCTCACAAAATGCGCTGTGATGCCGATTCCCCATCCAAAGAGCGGGAATATGAACCAGGGGAACCCAGCACCTGTCACCGCCCAGATGGCAATAAGGAAGAGATTCACGATAATATATATGGCAAAATGCGTGTAAAAGCCGATTTTCTCCTCGGCGCGTTTCTCGGCCTTTCTGCGGAGTTCCTCATCTGAATAATCCATGCAGATATAGCGGAATGTATTATTGAATGTTTCGGAGGTTTAAGCAAGGATAGGAGGTAAAGAGGGGGAGGCGAAAAATGGCCCTCCTATCCTGTATCCATGCACATGTGTGCCCACCTCAGGGCTTTTTATCACACATGTAGTGCTGTCGTCGTATAAATATTACGCCGTAATATTTATATTTTTCGGGGCGGAAAATGAATGTGCTGAGTTGGATCATTATGATGCGTGGAGCGGGAAGGTTTAAATGCCTTGCTGCAAGAACCGCCACTGAAGCAGAGGATCTTGAACCCCATGGAAGCGTCGGAGTAATATTACGTGCATTCAGAGAAGGTATTCTCACGGAAAATCGGGTAGTCAAATTACTTCAAAACCTGGAAAGCGAATCCACACTCTTTATTACACACTCCCTCATCCAGCAGGCAATCAAGGCAGTCAAAGATTATTCAAAAGAGTAATGGCAGAAAGATATGCCCGCGGCAATTTTGACCGGGTGATGACATCATAGTTTTCCGCACACATAACTATAAGTACTAGTCTGTGTTGTTCCACTACTTCACGTAATGTGGAGAAAAGGTAACAATATGTATAGAGAAAATGGTAACAGGTTTAGCAGGCCGCCAAGAGAGATGCACAAAGTAACGTGCTCTGATTGCGGTCAGGAAACCGAAGTGCCATTCAAACCAACAGAAGGAAGACCTGTCTACTGCAGGGAGTGTTTTAGTAAGCATAAACCAAAATATTGAGAGTATACCTCGATTATAGGTATTGCTTTTCTAAGGATACTATCTTTACCCATGGGGCGCAGTGCCCCACACATTTTTTAACACATTTGTAAAAAATCCTCAACTCAACTTATCAGCATGGAGGCTGTAAAGTGAATCACCCTCTATGACATTCTTACATAATCTTATGACGGCATGGTTACAATTCCTCCTAGAAAATAGAAAGGTATATCATGCCATGAGCAAGATATACCAGGAGGTGAACATGAAGTATGTAGGG
>QMSU01000085.1 GCA_003650975.1 Thermoplasmata archaeon | reverse complement strand
CTGTTGTTGTTTTCCTGATAACTCAAGAATCTCCTTTACCTCTGAGAGAATTTCCCCCAGCGGGGGGGCAGCAAACCATTCCCTTTCCGTGAGTTCGTTGCAACACGCCTGGTACAGCAGGGAAACCAGTTCCGAAAGCCGTGGCGGCAACGGAGGTGGCGGTATGTCCACCAGGGTTTTCCATTTCATTCTGTCCCTTTTCTTTGCCTCCTGCACCCGTTCATACCATTCCGTGGTGCGGTAGTATATTCGTGCCACCTCTTTACTCACCGGAATGCCCTCTCTGGTGAACCGGCATTCATCCGGTGTTCCGAGCACATCAACCAGCATGATATTGCGATGTTCGTCGAACCCGAATTCGAATTTTCCGTCTTCATTGACAAGGCCGGCCCTTTTCGCCTGTGTGGTGATGAAATCGTTGACGGTGGCGGTGAGATGCTGCATGCGCTCCACCTCATCCTCGCTCAGTCCTGCCATGGTCTGGGCCTCGCTCCAGGGTATGTAGCGGTCGGTAATCTCGAGTTTTGTGGAGACATCCAGGATGGGTTTTGGAAGTTTTTGTCCGGGAGAGGGCATTTCTGGAAGTCCAATATCCTCGAGTTTCAGACTCCCTTCCCTGAGGCGTTTGAAAACACTGGAACCTGCGGGGAGTGAGTTGCGATAAATCACTTCAAGGGGTATCAAAAAATTTCCTCTCTCCCTTTTATAGGGGGAATAGTCATATGAATCCCCCCGGATTTCGGGTTTTATCACTCTGAGAACGCGGACCCTCATGGTATTGCTCGCCTTCTCCAGTTCATCAAGTCTCTTTGCCCTGTCATCCTCCACAACCCCGATATAATGGCTCATGATGCCCATTTCCTCGAGGCGTTCGAAGAAATATGCTCCTATGATGCAGAGCGCCTCGCCCTTATGGGCGAAATGGTCGGGCATCTCCCCCCAGTCAAACACCGAATACCTATCCGAAAAGATAAACTCTCCCGTGCCCGTTTTATTTTTTTCCGGTTTTTCAATGATTCTCAAATCCTTCACGCTGCCCATGACTCATCACCTGAAATGTGGTTAATGAGTGGCAATATATATTAAGTTTTGGTGTCAGAATATCCTGCCGCCCTTCAGCACTGCCCGTATCAGCACAAGGATGGGAATAATCTCGAGCCGTCCCACCCACATGTTGAGAATGAGCATGAATTTTGCCACAGGGTCCATGCCAATGCCGGTAATGCCCACACTCAGGCCCACATTCCCCTGGGCGGAGCACACCTCGAATATGGCATCCTCAACACTTGCATGTGTTACGTGGAGCGTCACGAATACACCGATGATGAGGAGAATCATCCACAGAAATGATACGATGGCCGCCTCACTTATCTCCTCAGTGGCCTCATCGGGCTTCAGCACCTTCCCTCCGAGGCGGTGCGGAAAGGCACTCTTTGCAGGCAGAAATATACTCCGTATCTTCCATCCCACTCCCTTCGTCAGAAGGAACACACGGAAGAGTTTTATACCGCCGGCTGTGGAACCGGCTGCCCCGCCCACAATCATGGCGAGGGCAAGGAGAAGCTTTGCCTCTCCCACCCAGATGGATACATCGGTGGTGGAAAAACCGGTGCAGGTGAGGGCTGAAGCAAACTGGAATCCCGAGTATCGCAGCGATTCCAGAAAGGTTCCGTAGGTGCCATCGTTGAAGTTTATGTAGGCAAGGGCAAGCGAGAGAAGTGCGATTAATGCAAGCAGAGCCCGTGTCTGCACGTCCTTCAGAAAGTTCTTTATCCTCCCCCTGAGAAATTCATAATGAGTGGAAAAGGCAATGGCACCTGCAATCATGATGGGCACCATGATGAACTGGAGCACCGTGGAATACGACGCCATGCTGTCGTCTGTCACCGAAAATCCCCCGGTGGCAAGCCCCGTCATGGCATGGTTGATGGCCTCCCACCATGGCATTCCCAGTGCGAAGAGCACGGCAATGGCTATGAAGGTGTACAGAAGGAAAATCCACCAGATGGTCTTCACGGTGGAGATGATGCTCGGGTGTATCTTGTCCTCCCGTGCTTCGGAACGGTAAAGGGTGAAGGAGCCGGTTCCGGGACGGGCCAGTACCACCAGCGTGAGCACAATCACACCCACGCCACCAATCCACTGGATAAAACTCCGCCAGAACTGGATGGTGCGGGAAAGCCCGCTGGGCTCGGCAATCATGGTGAGGCCGGTGCCTGTCCATCCGGCAACAGATTCAAACAGCGAGGAAAGAAAGTCGAGTCCCGTAATGTAATGGAAGGGGATGGTGGAGATGAGCGAAATGATGAGCCAGGAACACGCAGCCGTGATCATGGCATGTCGTATTTTTGGTTCATCATCGCATTTCCCGGCGATTCTGAACAGCCCTCCCACAATGAAGAATGTCAGGGAGGTTGCCGCAATCCACGGAATGGCGGAATATTCTCTGAATGATGCCGCCACAAAATTGACAAAAATGGTGATAACGCCGGTTGCAATTAACACGGCCCCCGTGTCCCGGAGCACTATCTTCAGATTTTTCATTTATTTCTCAAAGAAAATACTCATGGTTTTATCTATTTTGTCCTTTCTCGCGAGCAGGGTCACCACGTCGCCCTCTTTGAATACGGTATCCTGGGCAGGAATGAGTATTTCATTATCCCGTTCAATGGCAATGATGGAGACCCCTCTGGGAAGCTTCATGCTTCCCACCGTCTTTCCCACCGCTTTTGATTCCTTTGGAATGCTTATCTTGAAAATTTCCGCCCGGTTGCCCAGCGTCATGAAATCTATCACCATGGGACGGCGCACGGCGCGATACAGGTATGTGGCGGTGAAGGCTGCAGGGTTGCCAAAAATGGTGACGCCCTTCTCAATGAACATGGGTTTGTTTTCCTCGCTTGTGACCAGCGACACAAGGGAAGGAATACCGATGGTCTTCGCCAGATTCACCACCAGAAGATTTGTGGCATCATCTGCGGTGGCAATGAGTGCATCAGCATTTTCTGCCCCCGCCTCAATAAGCGTTTCCTTCTCCCGTGCATCAGCGTTGATGACGACGGCATCATACTTTTTGGAGATTTCATCGCATCGTTCCTTTGACTTCTCTATGACGACGACGTCATCCTTATTCTGGAGGGCGAGCTTGATGAGTTTTTCCCCGATCTCGCCAGCCCCCACGATGATGAGGTACATGGTATCACTATCAGTCCAACGGCAAAGATAATTTGGTGACATTTATTAATGTTTCTCTATAACCTCCATTTTCACAGGCAAAATCGAACAAATGAAGAGAAAACATTGTCAAAAGAGTTTCTCATATGCGGTTATCACCGAAATGAATGAGAGGCACGTTTTGTTGGCTGTTTTCTCATTAAGTACGCCTCTTTTCTCCCTTTTATCCTCACCGAGCGAATATCTTTTCCGCTCGGTGTGCGGTACAAAATAATAAAACTTAATAACAAACAGCTGATTTACCTACATGGATATCATCGCCTTTGTTGCCGGATTAATTGTGGGAATAGTTGCTGTTTCCATTGCCGTGGAGTTTGCATGGAAGAAAAGTGTACCGGAAAAGACCTGCAAACTCATCCGGAAATGGGACCTGCATGAGGTAAAGAACCCGCTGATTGCTGCAGAAAAGCTGCTCATCACCCCGCCGGAGAATGCGAAGGTGGTGGTGGGAACCCCATCCTCCTTTGCGAAACACGCACGTGAAAACCCCAATGTAACCGGAAATTATGTGGTGGGTGTGAACAAGGCCTTCATTTTTGCCGGCGATATAAAAGAGGGGCAGCTTGCCGTGGTCACTTCTGATGAAGACATATTGAAGGACCTGCGCGACACCTTCTATGCATGGTACAAAACAAGGGAAAAGAAGTCCCCCTACGTGGTACAGAAGGGAACGGTCACCATCCGTGGAATTGTGAGGGCAGTATTTCCCTACAGGGACGGCTATCTCATGCGCATCTCCCATGAAGGCGGTGTGGTTGGTGTACTCATAAAGGACCGCATGGATGTGGAGGGGCGGCGCGTTGAAGTGGAGGGACAGATGCTCGACCCGCCCTTCATGAATCCACAGCATATAACCCTTCTGGATTAGATGAGCATTCTCTTAAAAGATGCCACCATTGTGAGGCAGAACAGCACCCGAGATATCGTTCATGGCGATGTGTACATAGAGGACGATATCATCACAGAAGTGGGCACTGTGCATCACGAGGCCGATATCGTCATAAAGGACAGACTGGTCATGCCGGGACTCATGAACATGCACACCCACCTCCCCATGACGCTGCTGCGCGGTTATGGCGACGATTTGCCGCTGGAGGAATGGCTCAGAACAAGAATATGGCCCGTGGAAAAAAAACTGAAGGAGCGGCATATCCGCATCGGCACCACCCTGGCATTCATGGAGATGGTGGCGGGCGGCACCACCTGCGCTGCCGACATGTATTTTTTCGAGGATGTGATAGCCGGTGTCTGCAGGGATGTGGGAATGCGATGCCTTGCGGGCTTTTCCATCATTGATTTTGATACTCCTGAGATGAAACGGGAGGAACTGATACCTGCATGTGAAAAATTCATCAGGAAATGGCAGAACGATGATCTCGTAATCCCTGTGGTTGCCCCCCATTCCACCTATTCATGCTCGCCGGAGACGCTGGAAAGGGCAGCCGGGATGGCAAAAAGGTACAATACCTATATTCACACGCACTGCTCGGAAACACGACATGAGGTGTACGATGTGCTGAACCGGTACGGCGAGCGACCCCTGGCACAGCTGAAAAAACACGGGGCACTCACTGAAAAGACGATGCTTGCACACTGTGGATGGATCACCAAGGAAGAGGTGAGAGATATCGCAGGTGTCGGGGCATGTGTTATTCACAACCCTGTGAGCAACATGAAGCTTGCCACCGGGGGGTACACACCTCTCCCCGAACTTTTTGATGCACATGCCTCTGTCACACTGGGCACCGACGGTGCGGCGAGCAACAACACACTGGACATGTTCGAGACCATGAAATTTGCCGCCCTTATTCACAAGCACCATAGATGGGATGCCTCCATTGTGACGGCGCAGCAGGTGCTGGATATGGCAACGGTAAACGCCGCACGCTTTCTCGGTCTTCCCGTCGGAAGTATTGAGGAGGGGAAAAAGGCTGATGTGATTTGCCTTGACCTGCACGCACCCAACCTGCTGCCGAAGCATAACATCGTTTCCCATCTTGTATATGCCGCATCTGGATACAATGTCACCGATGTCATCATCAATGGAAAAATGGTGTATCACAACAGAACCTTCGTTACTGTTGATGAAGACCAGGTGTATGAAGAAGTGGAAAAGGCAAAGGAAGAATTAACCGGAATGTGAGCGATATTCTTTGAAAAATCGGATTCTCTCCTGATTTTAAACCCGGCTGAAACGACACTCATTCTTTCATACAATTAAAAAATCGAAACATTTTAAATACCGTGCAAATTTTTGTTCTGACTGTAAAATAAAGGAGGAAAATAAATGAATAAAACACGTGTTTTGGAAGAAGCGGGAGCGGTAGGTATAATGATGATGATTGGGTTGATGATACTCACCATCCATGCCACCGCAGCAACAGGACCATCGGGTTTTGTCTTCATTGACGAAAACCACAATG
>QMSU01000084.1 GCA_003650975.1 Thermoplasmata archaeon | reverse complement strand
TTTTTCTCGCCATATGTCATGGTTTCGAATTCAGGATCATTATGAACTTTGAGGTTACCAATATCTTCTATTATATCTCCATTCAAATCTATTTTATCTTTGGGGAGATAGTCAGTAAGCGGCACATCAGAATTTATTTTCACCTCAGAATATGTTTTTAATTTATCTGAATAATCATCTATTTGTATATTTCCTGTTCGGGCATTTGGTATTGGAACAAAAACATAACTTTTATCAGGAAAAATAGGGGACACAAAACCACCGTAGGTTGTATCCATGCCAACACGAATAAGAAATACTTTTGTCATATTAACTCCGCAACCTCCTTGGCTCTTATTATTTTTTCTCTTTTGCTGTCTTTTGTAGGTATCTTCTCTATGAATCCTTTTTCCTCCAGCCGATCCAGATGATGTGAAACAGTTGATTTTGAAATACCTATATCTTCAATAATATCCGCAAACCTGCACTCTCCTTTTTTCAGAATGTATTTCAATATTTCCTTTTCTTTTTTGGTTAATGTGTCTTCGTATCTCATCTTGAGTATAGGGTATTCTACTATCCGTTCATTTTCCCAATCATTGAATACAAGCTTCACTCCCTCCAATATGCTTGCTATTATTCCTGCACCTGCCATGGCTTTCGTTCCACCCGTAATGTTGAATACTATTTCTCTCCGATCATATTTTTTTATTTCACTGCGCATTCTTTTTATCATGGGAACCATATCAATATAATTTTTTAGTTCTATTGCCTGACAGTCAACACTCAAAGATCTGCAAATCTCAATAACTGCGTTTTTTGCTTTAACCACTTGTGTTTTCTTTTCCGAGGAGTAATAAAAAATTACTTTTTTCACTTCTGGAAAATGACTTATGAGAGGTGTGAGGGCATCGGAATTAAAACCGAGTGTGCTGAAAATTATGGTTATTTTATCACCTGTATATAGGAACCCCTTGTTTTTTAACCCTAAAATTTATCACATCTAAAAAATCTCTATAAGTTATCTCCCCGTCTTTCTTGCGGTGCCTCCATCTTCTCCATGCATTTCTTGCAGCATTATTGCATAGATTCTCTATCTCTGCTCCAGATCTACCCTCTGTAATCTCTGATAAATACTCAAAATCTACATCATTGGATATTGGTCTTTCTTTTGCATAAAGTTTGAAAAGTTTTACCCGTTCATTCTTGTTGGGCAATCCAACAAATATTCTTTTCGTGAATCTACCTGGGCGAAGAAGTGCGAAATCCACATCTTCCAGACGGTTGGTGGCACCTACCACTAAAACAGGAGGGTAATGACAGGCAATATTCTCCATTTCCGTCAGCAATTGACTCAAGTCCATTCTCTCGCTTCTCCATTGAATACCGTCTCTACTTCCTCCAATTCCATCTATTTCGTCGATAAATAAAACACAGGGAGAAATATATTTTGCAAATCTAAATAGATGGTGAATGTTGCTTTCTGTTTCCCCTGCCCATCTGCTATTTATATCTGAAGGTAAGACATGAATTAATGGAACGCCCCACTCTCCAGCTATTGCCTTTGCAAAAAGGGTTTTACCACATCCAGGAGGTCCATAGAGAAGAATACCTGATGGAGGTTTTATCTTATATTTTTTGAGTGCATAGAAATCATTAAGCATTAATAGCATATCCATAATTTCTCGCCTTCCTTCTTCAATGCCTATGACATCATCAAATCTTATTTTTGGTGGCGGGTGAGTGATTAACATAAGAGGCACTCTCATAAAATCCTTTGGGTCATTGGAGAAATTTCTTCTTATATATTGCCTAATTTTTTCATTTAAAATTGAAATATTAGTTGTCACTCTTTCTTCATTTAAATGATTTTCTATGTTGATCCAACTTTGTAACACCATATCAATGTAACCAAAATAAACATAAATAATTTATTTAGAACAGTTTTAATTATTTTAGAACTAATATATATCAATGGTTTCTCTTCATCCGAAATTTAACAGGGAGCCAAGTGAATATTTCTGGTTTGATGATATGGTTGATTTTGACCGGGGCACTCTCTTTTCTTATGGGATAATCAGGGTGAAAAATCATCACCACAATGCTTTTATATTACCCGGTAATACCACTGAAAAGTGGAGCGGGGGACTATAATGATTTTCCCTCACACGCCTCCCCTCCCCCGCTCTGCTTTCCATTTTATATCGTTTTCTTTGTGATGTTATGATACGGTATTCTTGCACTCATTCCCCTAAAAAATGGGCCCGCGGAGATTCGAACTCCGGACCTCCCGGTTTCCAAGAGCCCTTTGGAAAAGGGCTTCACCCCAAATCAAAGGGTCCTATCAGCCGGGCGCTCCAACCTGGCTAAGCTACGGGCCCGCAAATGTGTATGTCTTCGGCATATATTAAATTTCTTTTTCCATGAGATGAAAGAGGTGCGTTCACACCAGAGAGCAGGGAGAACAGCCAGTGAAAACACGCACGTCACTCATTTGGAGAAACGTAAAACGAAGAGGTCATGTCGCCACGGCCATTCCTTTCATGAGGAGTATCGTGTCAGCACCATTTCCGGCCACAGTGTTCTGCATCATTTTTTTTCTCATCTTGCAGTCATCACAGGATGCCCATCAATATCAATATCATCAAGCCAGCTCTCGTGCGCACAGCACTCACGGGCCAGGTATATGAGCAGTACATCCACGGCAAGCATGCACAGAAGAGCTGCACCCACCATTATCCCGTAGGCATAGTGGGCCGTCTTCCAGTCAAGATACCGCTGTTCTATCACCAGGGTTATGCTGGTCAGTGCTGAAATGACGTAGAGGAGGGCAATGTGTTTCCTGCGCTCGATCAGGTAGGGTGCGGCGACGACGAACAGCATCAGAAAGTACTCGTAATGTATCTTCGGATATATGATGAAGTAGGCCATCATGCTCAGCAGGATGCACCGCCACAGCGATTTTTTGTACTGCCATACGTAAATGCCCACGAGCACCACACCAAGTATCCCTATCAGCACCATGCCCGGCACGGTGATTCCCTGCGAGTCAAGGATGCGCCACACGCTTATCCCCTGCAGCTCCTCTCCCTCCCCCAGCAGGTAAAATTTCAGATACCAGGTAAAATCATTGAAGGCGAGCACCAGAAAGGGCAGGATTATCACAAGGGACGTTCCCGCCATGATGAGCAGGTGTCGGGCAAGCTCCTTTCCACGCTGTCGTAACAGAAAAGGGGGAATTAAGAACACAGAATGCATCTTCATCCACACGCCCATGGCAGCGAGCAGCGAGTAGAGCCCTTTTCTTTTGTGGGCATACAGAAGGAGGAGCGGCAGTATGAAGAAGAACACCACGATGCTCTCGTCCTGCCTGCAGAGCGTCGGTGTGGCAAGCGTGGTGGGGATGAAGAGGAACGAGATGGCAGCGGCGAAGGCAAAACGCCGGTCAACTGATGAGAGAAAGTGGTACAGTGAAATCACGGTGAGCACCACAAAAAAGGAGAAGTATAGTTCAAAGGCAAGCGACGAGCCGCCGAAAAGAACGGGGGGTACGAGCAGGTAATTTATCAGGGGAGGGGTTTTCGTCTCCACATCCCGGTAGAGAAGCTTTCCTTCCAGTATTGCCTTCGCCCGCTCCACATACAGCGCATTGTCCGTATGATCTGTGGCCTCATCGGTGTTTATGGCACTGTCTATGACAAGTACGTCCAGCGCCATGAGGAGCGAGAGCGAGAGTATCGCCGCTGCAAGGATTTTTTTCACGATGGAAAACCGCAAGGCGGTTAAATTATTTCCCAAACTTATTATGGGTGAAATGCATAAGTTTTTGTGGATAAACGGGTTGTGGCGAGAGTACTCATCAGCGCGGGCCTTCTGGCACTACTCATTTACCGCACGGGAATTGTGGTCATCGGAGAAACACTCGCGGGCGTCATACTCCTGCTGTTCCTTTTGGCCGTCATCGTTGAAAACATGGGTGTTGCGTTGAGCGCAAAAAAGTGGCAGATGCTCCTTGAAAGCAGAGGTATTCAACTCAGCTACCGCGAATCTCTCTCCTACTACTATATCGGCTCCTTTTTCAACACCATGATGCCCTCATCTGTGGGCGGAGACATCATCAAGTCCTACAAACTGGGGAAAAAAACGGACAGCGTAGGGGCATTTTCATCATCCATCATGGACAGAATGATGGGCCTTCTCGCCGTGGTTTCCATTGCATCTGTTGCGGTGGTCATCTCCTATGGGATTTTACCCCGCGCTGCCCTTCTTGCGGCGGTGGCCGTCATCTCCGGATTTGCGGGAACGGTGGTTATTTTGATGAAAACCTCTCTCGTTGAGCGTTTCACCACACTCGTTTTCTCACGGTGGGCAACGATTCACGCATTTCTCATGAAGGTCATTTCCTCCGTGAAAGGTTACAGGGACAAAAAACTCATACTCGCCGCCATGGTGATATCCTTCCTCTATCATATCATGCTCATTTTGAACAATTACCTTCTCTCACTGGCACTTGGCATGAATATTGACATCCGCTATTTTTTCATCTTCATACCCATTGCGGAAATTCTTGTTTCCCTTCCGGTTTCAATTCAGGGATTCGGAGTGAGGGAGGGCAGTTACGCCCTGTTATTTTCCTCAATCGGTGCGGAGTACGCAGCGGCCTTTTCGCTGGGTTTTCTGGACCAGATTGTGAAGGTCATCACCAGCATGATCGGAGGTGTGGTCTATGTCATCAAGAAATAAAATCATCATCGCCCTCATCATCCTCATGTTTGCCCTCAGGGCCTATGACATCCGCGACCCCTTCTCCACCAACGGTGTCGATGAGGGAATACACCTTCTCCAGGCACACATGATGCACGATGGCTACAATTATTACGACGACCTGCAGGGCGACCAGGCACCCCTCGCCCTTCTCACCTTCTCGGTGCTGGACGGCAACGTGCTTGCGTGCAGGTGGATTTCATATGCACTCTTTTTCATCTCATCACTTTTTTTGTTCCTCATCGCACAAAAATTTGGAAAGGATGTGGCGTTTATGGCCCTGCTGATTCTCTGCCTCGATTTCACCCTACTCAGGGAATCGCGCCTTGCAAGCCTTGACCTGTTTTCCGCGGCTCTCCTCTGCATCGCCTCCTTTTTCATTCTCACCTACATGGAGAAACACACCATGGCACCGCTTGCGCTCTCATCGCTTTTCCTCTCACTCTCCGTTCTCACCAAGGTCATACCGGTGTTCCTCCTCCTCTTTTTCCTTTTCTACCTCTTCTTCATGCGGAAAGACCACCGCCACGGCTTCCTTGCCATGGGTGTGATGTGCATACCGGCTGCTTTCCTTCTTCTGGCATTCACACCCCACCAGCTCATTGAGGGAATCATCCTCCGGCAGTCACACCGCGGTTTTGACCTGTACACCAAACTGAGTATCGTTGTGTTTATTGCGTCATGCTTCATTTATCTGTACGCCATACGTAAATGGAACTGGAAGGATACAAGGATACGCTACCTTCTGATGTGGGCGCTTTTGATTTTCATTCCCCTGATGGTACAGGGGCGGACACTTCCCCACCATTTTGCCTTTCTCTCCTATCCGCTTGCCGTACTTTCCGCCATCGCCATCCATCAGGGATGGAATGCCAGAAAGAAGGCTGTTCTGGCGACATTTGCTGTCATCAATGTGGCACTGGCCGTTTTTTTCATTGCCACCGCTCCAGGAGACCTCTCATATGAGGTGGCCGATGATATTGCAG
>QMSU01000083.1 GCA_003650975.1 Thermoplasmata archaeon | reverse complement strand
GGGGTGGAGGCTCCCATTGAAGGGTACGAAAACAAACGCATATATGTCTGGTTCGAGGCGGTGAACGGATATCTCTCCGCTTCCATGGAATGGGCCGAAAAAACTGGCATCCCCGATGCGTGGAAAAGGTGGTGGGTGGAAGATGCCCGGCACTACTACTTCCTCGCCAAGGATAACATTCCCTTCCATACCATCATATGGCCCGCCATGCTCATGGCACACGGGGGACTCAACCTCCCCTACGATGTGCCGGCGAACGAGTATCTGACACTCTCCGGAGAGCAGTTTTCGAAATCCAAGGGCGTGGGCATATGGCTTCCGGATATCGTCAAAAGGTTTCATCCCGATGCCGTCCGCTACTACCTTTCCGTCAACATGCCCGAGAGGAGAGACACCGACTGGAACTGGGAGGACTTCACGGCGAAAATCAACAACGAGCTGGTGGCAATTTACGGGAACTTCATCCACCGGGTGCTCACCTTCGCCTTCAACAACTTCGGGAGCATTCCCCCGCCGGGAAAGGAAGGAGGGGAAGATGCAGCGGTCATTGAGGAAGTGATGCATCATTTTGCAGAGGCTGGCACCTGCATAGAGGAATGCCGGTTCAAGGAAGGAATGAAACATATAATGAGAATGGCCCAGCTGGGCAACCAGTATATGAACGCCAGCGAACCCTGGAAGCTGGTGAAGAATGACCGGGAGCGGTGCGAAGGGGTGATTCACACCTGTTTGAGAATTGTGCATGCACTTGCCATTGCGTCAGCACCCTACATGCCTCACACGGCAGATGCGGTGTGGCGCATGCTCGGCAACGATGACAGCGTGCATGCCCACCGGTGGGATGAAGCAGGGAATCTGCAGGAGCGAAAACTTGAAAAGCCGGTACCGTTATTCAGCAAGATTGAAATGAATGAAGCAACGGAGGACCCGTTCTCAACGCTTGACCTTCGGGTGGCCACAGTAGCGAAGGTGGATGATCATCCCAATGCGGACAAACTGTATGTGATGAACCTTGACGTGGGGGAAAAGGGGATGCGACAGATAGTCGCGGGAATAAAACCATGGTACACCAAGGAGGAACTCCTGGGAAAGAAAATCGTGGTGGTGACGAATCTCAAAAAGGCCCGCATCCGTGGTGTGGACTCAAATGGCATGCTGCTGGCTGTTGATGAAAACGGCAGGGCAGTGCTCCTTACGGCCCATGCGGATGCGGGGGATACCGTATATGCGGAAGGCATAACTCCTTCGCCGATACCGGAAGTGAGTTTTGACGAATTCATGAAAATCGAGATGAAAAGCATGGATGGCAGAATCGTGTACCGTGGAAAGGCATTGCGGGATCGCGTTGATTTCATCGCAACCGAAAGAGAAGTGGGGGACGGTTATCCCGTGAGATGATTGTTCTATGAAAGCAATATTGTCCGGCAAAAGCAATAAATTTTAAATATAATTATGCCATATTGATAATTAATGATACGCTACAGTACCATTTCTTTGCCAAAGGAGCTTTATGACAAGCTGCAGGAGATGATTGAGGAGAAGCCTGCAATGGGATACAGCAGTGTGGCAGACTTCTGCAAGGAGGCTATACGGCTTCATGTGGAGGAAATTAAAAAGGAACTGCGAAATGACTTTTTGAGAAAAATTGATGTACCGCTGCTGTTCAAAAAGATAGAGCGCCTTTCGGCGGTGGATGCGGGGAAATACGGGGAGATGTTTGAAAAGATGGGGTGCATGTCATTCATGTTCTCCTCCGACTTCAAAATAAAGGAGTGCAACTATTCGTTCTTCAGCAATCTCGGGTACGGGAGCAAGGAAGAGATGATCGGGATGGACATAGAGGACATTTTCGACGACCCGAAACTCAAGAACAGGATAAAAAGAGAAACGTTGAGAGATTACGAGGTAAAGGCGGTGCGAAAGGATGGAAAGACAATCGATGTGCTCCTCAGCATCGGCAAATTGAAGGGAAGGAACTATATCGGTGCGGCAAAGGATGTGACGGTGAAAAACTATCTTATTGGAAAGGAGATGAAAACGAGAGAACTGTACGAGTATCTTATAGAGGAGATGTGCCACACGGTGATGGTGATACAGGAGAAAAAAATAAAATTTGTCAACAAGGCGGTGCTCGCCACCGGATGGAAACGGGAGGATCTGCTCGGCAGGAACTTTCTGGAATTTGTGGCAAAGGAGGACCAGAAAAGAATCATGGAAAACTATGAGAAAAGTTTGAAGGGAAAGGATCTCGGGAAACCGAGAATCTATCGCTACATTAAGAAGAACAAGAAGGTAACCGAGGGCGAAACCAACTCAAGAAAAATTGAGTTTGAGGGACGACCCGCCCTCCTGGTGACCATAAGATACAGGGAACCCCGTAAGGAAGAATAATCGCAAGTGATATGCGTGTCTTCGGTGGTGCGGGCAAACACAATACATAAATCCGCACGCATCTTTCATTATGATGAATGGTAAACTGATCACCTTTGAGGGAATAGACGGCTCGGGAAAATCAACCATCGCGCGCATGCTCTCTGAAAGAATCGGTGAGTTCGCCGTGCTTACCGTCGAGCCCACGAAAAGCTGGATTGGAAAATCGGTGATACGGGCAATGGAAGAACAGCGGGATCCCATAACCATTGCCCTGCTGTTTATTGCAGATAGAAAGGAGCATCTCAGCGAAATAGAAAAGTGGCTGGACGAGGGAAAACTGGTGATATGCGACCGCTTTATTGATTCCACCTTTGCCTATCAGAAAGAGCATCTCAACATACCGGATGCCGAGCGCTGGCTCTCCGCAGTCCACGAACCATTCCTCATAAAACCCGATGTGACTTTTTTACTCCGTATAACACCGGAGAAAGCCATGGAGCGGATAGAAGAGCGGGTACCCGCCCTCTTTGAACATGCCTCATTTCTGGCCCGGGTGCAGGAGAACTATCTTGACCTGGCGGAAAGGGAGAGGGAACGATTTGTCATAATGGATGCCGAAAGGGAAAAGGAAGAGCTGGTGGATGAGTGCCTGCGGGTGCTGAAAGAGAGAGGGATCCTCTAGATTTCCATTTCCTCTCCGGGCTGCAGCACGGAAACCCTGATGCCCCTCCTCTCCGCAAGCTTTTGAAATTCGTGGGGATCCTGCCGTATCATATCGAAGGTATTGTAGTGCATGGGGATGGTGATATCAGCGCCTATCCACTCTGCGGCAATGGCCGCCTGGTGCGCATCCATGGTGAATCTCCCCCCGATGGGAAGCAGTGCCACGTCCGGTTCATACAACTCCCCTATCAGTTTCATGTCCGAGAACAAACAGGTATCACCTGCATGATACACCGTTTTTCCGGATTTTATCACAAGGCCCGCAGGGCACGTGGAAACGGCAAACTCTGTTTCATCGAGACCCGAGGAATGCCATGCGGGAACCATGGTGATGGTGGTGTCTCCCACCACCACACCTCCTCCCATGTTTATACCCTCCGCTTTTACACCCATGCGCGCGGCGTACTGGGCGATTTCATGGATGGCAACGAAAGGTATGTCCCTTCTCTTTGCCAGTGCAATGCCGTCTCCCAGATGGTCTCCGTGACCGTGGGTAACTGCCACAATATCCGCTTCCACCTCTTCCAGTTTCACAGGACATGCAGGATTTCCGGTGATGAACGGGTCCACGATCACCCTCTCGTTCCCCTCAATCACAAAGCACGAATGACCGAGCCAGGTGAGTTTCATGAGGGTAAATGAAAAATGGAAAGAAAAATGTTTTGATGAGCCGGCATATTCCCCTTCTTCTCTCTTCGAATTCCCTGATCTTTCCTTTCACTGGAACGATGGCCTGTTTTTCCCTTCCTGATTAAAAAGTGGCGCAACATTACTGAGAAAGTGATTCCCCAAAACCTTCATAATGGGTGCATAATTGTGGGAGTGTGAACATAGATACCTCATTGAAAATTATGGTGCATGCGGGCATATATGAGCCGGCCGATGACAGCTACCTTCTCATAAAAGCAATAGAAGTTGAAGGCGCAGAGAGAGCGCTTGATATGGGATGCGGGTGTGGTATTGTGGCACTCCATCTCGCAAGGCAGGGATGCCGTGTCACCGCAGTAGATATCAATGAGCATGCGGTTGAGAACACAAAAATAAATGCGGAAAAGAACGGGCTTGCAATACAGGTGGTCACAAGCGACCTTTTTTCAGAAATTGAGGGGACCTTTGATGTGATAACCTTCAATCCGCCCTATCTCCCCACGGAAAACGAGGATATTGCATGGGATGGGGGAAGGGAAGGAACAGCAATAATGGAACGATTTCTCCGTGAAGCACACCGGCATCTCACCGGGCACGGGCGCATATACATGGTGATGAGCAGCCGGGGGAACATCCCAAAATTGATGAAAATGTTCAGCGGCATGTACAGATTCACAGAGGTGGCCCAAAAATCGTTCTTTTTTGAACGGCTGTATGTGTATCTGATAGAGCCGCTCAGGTGAGGAACTGGGAAAGCATTTCCTTTATTTTTTCTCTGAATGTTTCCAAACTCCCTTCATTCACCACCACAATATCGGCCATGGCGATGACATCTCCGAGACCCCATGCAAGTTCCCGTTTCTCCCTCACCTTCAGTTCCTCCACGCTCATGCTGTCATCCTCTCTCCCTCTTGCCATGAGACGTTCATACCGCCTGGCAGGGGATGCATGCACGGCCACCAAGATGAAATCGGGTATATTGTTCCTGAAAAGTTCCACCTCCTCATGGTTTCGAATGCCGTCGACAATGACCACATTGTTTTCTTCGATTCGTGCGAGGCAGCGGCGCGCCCATACATCCATGCCATGAGTTTTTCTCATCTCCTCCGCCACACGCCCCACATGCTCATCGGTGAGCGGAAGTCCTCTCCTCTCCGTTTCCTTTCTCACCTCATCCCCCATGCTCACCACCGGTATGCCCAGTTCCCTGGCAACGGCAACTGCCTCGGTTTTCCCCGCGCCCGGCATGCCGGTGAAGGCTATGACTTTCATGGAAACATATGCGCATCCTCTTCTTTATATTTGTGGCATGGGCTATCTGATGGCAACCCTTGAGTGAATAACCTGTGGGATGGGACCTTCGCTCGGTATCTTTTCCACCTCCCGTACCTGGACGGTGACCCCCTCTTCCATTCGTTTTTCAAATTCCCGCTGTATCTCCCCCATCACCTGCTTCTTTTCCCCATTGGTACGGTCGGCTTCCATGACCAGTGACACGATGATGCGGTCGTAGTCCTCCTGCACAATCTGGAACTGCTGCACGATATCACTGTTCAGTCGCTCCATGACCTTTGCGGGAATTCCGGTGACAGCAAATGGAGGGATGATGGCACCGCTGGGCATCACGAGCGCATCCACCATTCTTCCCGCCACACTCTCTATCAGGGGGGTGTTGATACCGCAGTCGCAGCTGCGCTCCAGGGGAATGACAAAATCGTTCAGCCCGTTGTAGCGTATGATGGGCGTGGCATTCCCGTACAGTTTGGTGACCACAATATGGCCCGGTGTACCGAAGGCAACCGGTTCCCCCCGGTCATCGAGGAATTCCAGGTGCACCATGTCATGGTGGATGTGGTAGTTTCCCTTCCGGCATTCAAAGGCAACGGGACCCGCCTCGGTGGAACCGTACACATCGAACACCCTGGCATTGAAGGTCTCCTCGATGTAGCGTTTGGTGTACTCGTCGAGTACCGCACCGGAGGAGGCAATCACCTC
>QMSU01000082.1 GCA_003650975.1 Thermoplasmata archaeon | reverse complement strand
TGATAGGGGCACTCATTCTGCTTATCGCAAAAATTCTCGAAATCATTGCATTCTTCTCGCTTCCTGACACCCTTCCAAAGGTAGCAGAATCAGAAACACCACCACCTGTTGCGGAAGCAGCACCTCCTCCAGAATAATCGTATTCGATGGTTTCTATCCATACATCATGGGAGTTTCTGCATATGCTGAGGGTGTGGGCTTTGCTTTCTCCATCTGCGCCTTTATCTGCTTTTCTATCTCCTCTGCCTGGCGGTAGAGCGGCTCGGGGTCTATCTCAATCTCAGGAAGCATCTGGTTGACCACCTCGAGAACCTTTGCCGCAGCCTTGGCATCCGGAAAATCGGTGTGCGTCCCGGCGAGCACACAGGCCACGTCAAAATCCCTCTTTTTTCCCTCGTAGAGCAGTACGCCGGAAAGACCGCTCACCATGCCCTCCTGCATCTCCTCAATATCGTACTTTTTCAAGAGTCTCCGGGCATTTTCGGTACTCCCCACCCCTATCAACGGCACCTCGTCCACTGCCCCGCCGATGTTAAACCCCTCCACGCATACGATGACCTTGCAGTGATGGGCTGCGCACCAGTCAAGTACGGTGTTTGCCAGCGGGCGCAGTACCACGGGATTGAGAGGAAGTTCGGAGAGGATGGTGATGAGCTGCTCGCAGGTCCCGTTCGGTCCGCATTTCTTCTCGCCTGCGTATGCCCGTACCATGGGATACGGCTCACGGTTTGAAATGACACTCAGAGGGGGAAAATAGTCTGACAGGAAGGAGGCGGTAACCTGCAACTTCAAACTTTCAACCACGAATTTGCTGGCGATGGTGCCCACCAGTCCCACGGTGGGGAACCCGGTGATCACAAGGGCGTTTTCGAGATTTCTCTCTCCATATTCATGAACCTCTATTTCATTCATGACAATCCATCTGAAGTAAATTTATAGTCCTTTTGGTACGATTGTTGAGGGAAAACAATTTTGTTCTCCATTAACAATATTAGGCTGCAACCCTTTACATAATAAGAGGGAATTGGAGAGGTGGGGTAGAGACCTTTCATTTTGTAAGGCGAACTCTCCAATTCCCACACAGTATATCCATTTCTCATTAAAAGATATTTTGGTGTGGCAAGGCTGTCAGATTGACCAGCCCCAGAGCATGCGCGGAAATGTATATCATACACACTTCTTCATATTTTCCGGTGAAGAAATGAAAGAGGGCAATTTGGGATATGCTCACCATGTGTTCTTTTATCTCTCCTTTTCTGAATAGGGAAATCCTGGTGAGCAGGATGTGCACATGCGGTATTTTCTTGCCATGACGGTGCCGGTGGATGATGGATGCCCCCACAAAAACACATTTATGGGCGTGAGCCTTTATCACTATGCTCCGTGTGGGTGTGCTTGCTTCCGGCGGCGGGACCAACCTGCAGGCAATCATTGATGCCTGCGAAGGTGGCCTGATACATGCCGAAGTGGCGGTGGTGGTGAGTGATAATGAGCGTGCATATGCCCTTTCACGTGCGAGAACCCACGGCATTGCTGCGCATTTCGTTGATGCCTCTGATAAAGAGGAGCATGAGAGACGTATCGATGAACTGTTCAGGGATGCGGGGGTGGAGCTTGCGGTGGGGGCAGGATATATGCGCATTCTCTCGCCGTGGTTTATACGAAGATGGTACGGGAGATTGATAAACATTCACCCGGCGCTTCTGCCCTCATTCAAGGGACTGGACGGTCAGGGGCAGGCACTTGCCTACGGCGTAAAACTCACCGGCTGCACCACGCATTTCATGGACGAGGAGACCGACCACGGCCCCATCATTCTTCAGGCCGCCGTGAGGGTGAAGGAGGGTGACACAAGGGATACTCTTGCAGAGAGGATACTCAAAGTGGAGCACCAGATTCTCCCGAGGAGCATTGATCTCTTCGAGAAAAAACGGCTTGTAATAGAGGGGAGGAGGGTGAAAATACTCCCCGGAGACACCTGGCTCGGCACACATCAGTACCCGGACGTATTTTACTCTGAAGGATACTGAAAAATATCGAAGGATTTAAATTCTCCTAATACATATGTGTAACGGAGGCGGTAAAAATGGCCTACGAATATAAAAGCAAGAAAAGCGGAAAAAAATACACCCTCTATACCAGAAGCGTAAAGCTCAAGGGAGGAAAGAACCAGACAATTTACTTCTTCAGCGCACGAAAACCGAAGAGTGGCAAGCAGTGTGACCTGCCGAAGGGATACAAGGTTGTAGAAAACCCGAGAACCGGTCTGCCATTCTTGAAGAAGAAGTAATTCTCTTCCCTCTTCTATATTTTTTTATTCTGCTGCAAGCAGGCTTTCAAGAGCACTCATTATGTTCCATATGGCCGTTCTTCCATGAGTGGGGATATTGGGGTCGCTCAGCAGTTCATCCAGCCGCGAGATGGCAGATGCGACGGTGACATCCAGCGATTCATCCCTTGTCAATATCTCCCTTGCCTCTCCTGCGCCCCTTCTGATATTCCTTGGCACGGAGATATCATCGGCCAGTTCTTCCAGCATGTTGAGCACCGTCTTCAACCTTTCGTTTTTCATATCATCACCCAAAAATTGGTAGTGTAATGCAATCCCCCTAAAAAATGTTTCCGTTGTTTATTCTGTCCATCAGCCAGTTCAGCACAGTGATGCAGTGGCTGCTCAGATAGGAAGCGGAACCTAGGGAAATGGGTGTCGCACCGTATTCCTCCAGCAGTTCTTTTTCCTCTTCCTCCAGATCCATGTTGTCGCCAAGGAAAAAAAACGGTTTCTCACCCATACGCACATGCTCAAAGGGCTCCCCTTCCTCATCCAGCATATACAGGTCCCTGTCCCGGTATTCCTTCAGCAGCTGGCCAAAATGCGTTCTGCTCACAAATATGCCGGGTGTTGATTCCACCTCCTTCCCCTGCCGCATGCGCTCCAGCGCCTTGCGGATGAATATGGCAATGTTTCGCTCATCGGGAGAAACCTTTCTCAGCCGCGTTCCTTCCAGCCGGATATAGACCGGCGGTTCCGGCGGCCCGTGGAGAATGGTATGAAACACCACATCCTCCCGTATCCCGTACGAGCGCCAGAATGCGGCATTGATGCACCGGGCCACCACGTCCAGCCTTCCTGCCGAGCCAGGCAGGTCGTTCATGTGTATCTCCGGCGTGGTGACTGCATGCGACTTCACGTAAAAGTGCCTAGAGGTAATCATCGGGATTCAGTTTCATGGGCAAATCAGGTTTTTTGAAGTGTTCTCTCTCCTTATCCCAGGGGATGGTTAAATCGAAGCCTATTTTGGTGGTCTCCCGTGTCACCGGATCCGCTGATGGGTCGAGAGATGAGCCCTTCGCATGGGTGATGATCATGTCCTTGCTCCCCTGGAATCGGGTGGCCATGGCCCACTCCACCTGCATCCAGTCGCTGATATCGATGTCATCATCCACCACAAACACATGCTTCATGGATTTATGTCCCCGAAATGCCGCCTCAATGGCCTTCCTGCCGTCGTCCTCATGCCGTTTGTGGATGCTCACCACCGCGTGGAGCCATGAACAGCCTCCGGGCGTAATATGCACATCCTTCACGTCGCACACCTTGGAAACCTCGTGAAATATGGTGGGTTCCTTCGGGGTGCCCATGAGTGTTTTGTGCTCCAGCCCCCCGGGAAGCAGGGCGTGGTACACCGCATCCTTTTTTGCATATATCTTCGTTATCCGTGCCACCCGCTGCTTCCGCACAATATCGGGTGTTTCGGTAAGATCCAGGAACGGTCCCTCATCATGCATTTCATCGGTGATTTCCGCAATCATGACAATCTCCGCCTCCGGTACCGTGTGGCCATCAATCTGCATCAGGGGTGATGGATGGAGCGCGTTGGCGATGGCAAGCTCGTTTGTTTCTGCGGGCATTGAGATGGCCGAGGCAATGGCAACTGAAATGGGATTGCCGATGCAGATGGCAAATTCCCTGAGGCCCCGTTCAAGGTAGGTATTGAAATCCCGGGGGAGGATGCGCATCACCACACGGTCGCTCCCCACCACCATCATGCGGTGATACGATGCATTCAGCCCGTATTCATTATCGCGGGCAACCACAATGGCGGAGGAAATGTATTTCCCCCCATCGAGGGGATAGTGGAGCAAAATGGGAAGGTCATCCAGGCTCTGGAGGGGTTCGTAGCCCTCCGCCTCCCTCACCTCGGGTTCAACGGGGTGGTCTATGGCCTGTATCATGTGGGAAATCAATTCCTTCTCAGCAATCTGAAGCCCACCTGCAACCAGGCTTCTGCTGCTGCATATGTTGGCTGCAACCGGCATGTCATACCCGGAGACATGTTCAAAGAGCAGCGGCTTTCCGTCGAGCATCTTCATGAGCGTGGCTATCTCGTACTCCACACTCACCTCCCTCTTGATATGGACGAGTTTCTTCCTCTTGTCCAGGTACTCGATATACTCCCTGAATTTCATATACGGTTATCGTGTCGCAATTTTAATGTTTATTGGTGATAAAAAGGGAAAGAGGGACAGGTGCGGAATGCCAGGGTAGTTGCTCCGTGCACCCATCAGCCCTCTCTGAATTCGGCGGCTATTCTCCGGTATCTCTCCCGCTCTTTTTTGGAGAGGGGTGTCACATGTTTCAGTGCCTCCTCGAAATGCTTTGCCCGCACCTTCAGCTTCTTCACTTTTTCCTTATCGGTTGCTCCGCCCTTTCCTACGTGCTCCCGGATGGCGAACATGACCGCCTCATTGCACAGGGTGGCAATATCGGAACCGGTGTATCCCTCGGTTCGCTCCGCCAGGCTGTCCAGATCCACATCCTTTGCAATGGGCTTCTTTTCAGTGTGTATCCTGAATATCTCCTTTCGTGCCTCCAGGTCAGGCAGCGGCACATAGATGCGGCGGTCAAATCTCCCCGGGCGCAGGAGTGCAGGATCAATGATATCGGGTCTGTTGGTGGCGGCAATCACTGTCACGTCGCGCAGTTCCTCAAGTCCGTCCAGTTCGGTGAGGAGCTGGCTTATCACCCGTTCTGTCACGTGGGAGTCACCGGCGCTGCCCCCTCTCACCGGCGTGATGGAATCAATTTCGTCGAAGAATATGATGCAGGGAGCAGCCTGCCGTGCCTTGCGGAAGGTCTCCCGCACCGCCTTTTCGCTCTCACCGACCCACTTGGAGAGGAACTCGGGCCCCTTCACGCTTATGAAGTTGGCCTCGCTTTCCGTGGCAACCGCCTTTGCGAGCATGGTTTTTCCCGTACCGGGAGGGCCGTAGAGGAGGATGCCCTTGGGTGGCTTGGCATCCATGTGGTAGAATATGTCGGTGTATTTCAGCGGCCACTCCACACTCTCCATCAGCTCCTGCTTGGCCTCCTGGAGTCCTCCTATCTCATCCCAGTGGATGTTCGGGCTCTCTATCACCACCTCTCTCATTGCAGAGGGGGTCATTGATTTGAAGGCATCATAGAAATCCTTCTCCGTGACCTCTATCTTGTTCAGTATCTCGGCGGGTATGCTCTCCTTTTCCAGGTCAATATCAGGGAGCACACGCCGCAGCGCGCGCATGGCTGCTTCCTTGCACAGCGCCTCGATATCCGCTCCTGAATACCCATGGGTGATGCTGGCGAGTTTGTCCAGGTCCACATCCTCTGCAATGGGCATGCCCCGTGTATGTATGGTGAATATTTCCCGTCGTCCCTTTCTGTCAGGAATGCCAATTTCAATCTCACGGTCGAACCGACCCGGCCTTCTCAG
>QMSU01000081.1 GCA_003650975.1 Thermoplasmata archaeon | reverse complement strand
ACTGCAGAAGAAGAAATTGCAGAAGAACCTGAGGAAGGTGCTGAAGAAACAATCGAGGAGGAAATTGAAGAATCTCCAGAGGAAGAAATAATTGAAGAAGAAATTCCTGAGGAGGTTGCTGAGGAAACACCTTCAGAAGAATCACCGGAGGAAGAAAAAGAGGTGGAGGAGAAAAAAGAGGAGCGTGAGGAACAATGAGTCACCTAAAGAGATTGAAGGCTCCGAGGACATGGCAACTGGAACGAAAGGTAGCCACATGGACGGTGAAACCATCGCCTGGTCCACATGCGGTGGAAAAAAGCATCCCTCTCCTTCTGATAATAAGGGATTTTCTCCATCTGGCCGATACCGGAAAGGAAGCAAAAAAGATAATCTCCGCCCGGGAAATTATGGTCGACGGAAAGGTGAGGAATGACTATAAATATCCGTGCGGCCTCATGGATGTTATCTCCGTACCAAAAATGGGGGAACATTACCGTATTTTATTTGACCGGAGAAGAGTGCTTAGGGTCGTTCCGATTGATGACGAGCGGGCACAGTGGAAACTGTGCAGGATAGAAAATAAAACGGTTGTGAGAGGAGGAAAAACACAGCTTAACCTTCATGACGGAAGAAATCTTATTGTGGAAGAGGACAGCTATAAAACGGGGGATGTGCTGAGGATATCGGTACCCTCACAGGAAATACTTGAGACCATTCCTGCGGAAAAAGGTTATCTTGCCCTGATCACCGGTGGCAAACATACCGGGGAAATTGCAGAAATAGAGGAAATAACCGTTACGAGGAGTTCCATGCCGAATATTGTGATATTGAAGGGTTTTTCCACCATAAAACCATATGTGTTCCCGGTGGGAAAGGAAAAACCATTGGTGCAGTTGCCAGGAGTTGAGGAATATGGAAGCTAATCCAATGAGGACCATCAGGGTGGAAAAGGTCACGGTGAACATAGGCGTGGGCGAGGGAGGAGAACGATTGAGGAAGGCGGAGAAGGTCATCGAGATGCTCACCGGCCAGAAACCGATACAGACCATTTCCAAAGGCACCAACAGGGATCTGGGTATCCGAAAGGGCATGCCCATTGGATGCAAGGTAACGCTCCGGCGGGATAAGGCAATGGACTTCCTGAAGAAAGCACTCTGGGTGAGGGATCACAAGCTGCCCGCCTGGTCTTTTGACGAGGAGGGCAACTTCTCATTCGGTATTACCGAACACACTGACTTTGAGGGCATGAAATATGATCCTGAAATAGGCATTTTTGGCATGGATGTGAATGTCACACTGGAAAGGAACGGTTACAGGATAAAGAAGAGGAAGCTTCGAAAGGCAAAGATTCCAGAAAACCATCGTATAACGGCAGAGGAGGCAATGGCATTTGTCACCAAGGAATTCAATGTGGAGGTTGTGGAATGAAAATAAAGGAGAAACAGAAAAAATATGGGCGACAGGACGGATGTGTCAGGTGTGGGAGAAAAAGAGGCATCATACGCCGGTACGGCATGCATCTCTGCAGACAATGCTTCAGGGAGATTGCAGAAGAGATGGGGTTTAAAAAATATAGTTAATATGGTTGCATCATCTTTTTATAAAAACCAACCATGATGTGGATAGCACTTGGAGTAGTGTGTATCATCATGCTCATCATTCTCTCAGCCTTTTTTGCGGCAGCAGAGATGGCCTTTGTCTCCGCCGACAGGGTGAGAATACGGGACGAAGCACTGAGAGGGAATAAAAACGCCCATCTCCTCGAACAACTCATCGAACATTCGGATGAGGTGGTGAGCGCCATCGTGGTGGGCAACAACCTGGTCAATATCACCGCCTCAACGCTGGCAGGTGCCATGGCCACACACGTATTCGGAAGTGTGGGTGTCGGCATAGCCACTGCCGTGATGACGTTTCTGGTGGTCATTTTCGGAGAGGCCACGCCAAAGGCATATGGAATAAACAACGAGGAATTTGCGCTCAGAATGGCCCGGTATCTTTTTCTCATAAAGAAGATTTTCTATCCTGCCGCAAGCGGATTCTCCAAGCTTTCCATGTTTCTCATATCACTTACAGGAAAGAAGCATAGAAGAAAAGCATCGTTCACTGAAAATGAGGTAAAGGCCATGCTTGACCTGGGGGTGGAAAATGGAACCATTGAAAAGGATGAGAAGGAACTTGTGGAGGAGGTATTCGATTTTGATGAAACCAAAGCGATGGAGGTATTCGTACCGAGGGAACAGGTCGTTTCATTGAGTGAGGATGATACCGTTGGGGATTTGATAGAAACTTCGGTGAAAACGGGATATTCGCGGTTTCCCCTCCGGAGGGAGAACATTGACGATATCGTGGGCATGGTGCATGTGAAGGATGCGCTGAACAGGGACAGAAACACTCCGCTGAGAGAAATAGAACGGGAAATCATAAAAATCTCTCCGAAAATGAAGGTGGACGATGTACTGAGGGAAATGCAGCAGAGGAAAATCCACATGGCTGTCCTCCAGTCAAAGGAGGGGCGCACCATAGGGCTTCTGACACTGGAGGACCTTATAGAGGAGATATTCGGAGAAATAAAGGATGAACATGACATAAAATGAAGGTGGCATGTCTTGTGAGCGGGGGAAAAGATTCCATATATGCCTGTTACGTGGCCATGCAGTATGGCTGGGAGGTGACCCATCTTATCACCATACACCCACAGCACCTTTCCTGGATGTATCATAAGGAAAATATCTCTCTTGTGCCACTTATTGCCGAATCCATGGGAATCCCATTGCTTGTGAAAGAAAGCGGGGCGGAAAAGGAGAAAGAGCTTGACGATGCCAAGGAGCTCATTGCGCGGGCACAGGTGGAGGGCATCGTATCCGGCGCGGTGGCAAGTGAATATCAGCGCACCCGTATAGAGAAAATATGTCACGAACTGGGGGTGAAATCATTCACACCCCTGTGGCATAAGCGGCAGGAAACCATTCTTTTTGACATGCTGGATGCGCACTTTGAGGTGATAATCACCGCTGTTGCTGCATCCGGACTTGATGAACAGTGGCTCGGGCGGACAATAGATGAGGGATGTATAGAAGAATTGCTGAATTTGAAGGACCGGTACCATATCAATGTGGCTGGAGAGGGCGGAGAGTATGAAACCATCGTCATTGATTGTCCCCTTTACAGGAAGAGGATAGCGGTGGAAAGGGCGCACACCACGTGGGATGGCAACAGAGGAAGCTATGAAATAGAGGAAGCTGCGCTTGTGGAGAAATGAAATACTATTGTTCAATTTTTTTGTACAGCATCTCCCTCATTTTTTCCTTGTTCTTTTTGCTGAATCCAAAATATTCATAAAAATATGAAGATACCTCCACCCTTTTTGTCCTGCCCTCCTTCTGTGTCTTTATAAATCCCTTCTTTTTGAGCTCCTTCACATGGTCGTATATCTGGCTCCCCACGATTTTCTTCAGATCCGACTGCTTCACCGGCTGGTGATATGCAATGATGGCAAGCGTTTTGAGCAGGCTTCTGGAGAGCTCCATGGGGGCAAACCGCTTCACCCGCTCAGCGTACTCATTTCTCAGCTGCATGACATATCTACCCCCCATATCCACAATTTCTATGGCCGAATGCTCATATTCCTTCATGAGCTCCTCAACCGCCTTTTTGAGTGCCCTTTTTTTCACGCCTGCTACCACCAGCTCCTCTTCACTTATGGGGCGGGATGCTGCAAACAGTACGGCCTCCACAATTCGCTTAGCTTCCATGGTTCAGTTTTATGTATATCTCCCCGTAGGGGAAATCCTCCTGCCAGATGAAAATGCGTTCTTCCTTTGCAAGAAACAGAAGGGGGAGCAGCATGGTGAGCATTTCATCCTTTGTGCTGTATAACTCCTTCAGAGGGATCGCCTGTCCGTTCAGTGAACTCAATTTTTCCATGACTATGTGCATGTCCATCTCTATATCCTCCTTGTGCATGGTGTCCTGGGCGTGAACGTTGTTCCATTCCTTTTCCTTGCTTCTTCGTTTCCTTGCTTTTTTCACCACTTCCTCCTTTGCCTCCTCGAAGGCGTTTATCAGTTCAATCAGTGTCACCTTACGCTGCGGTACTCTTCGTATCTTTTTCTCCAGTGGTATCTCATTCTGAATGACCTTCTGAGTATAATAGAATATTTCATCCTCCCCGTACCAGTCAGGGATCTCATAATCATACACCTCTTCCTCCTTTCTCTCCATGTTGCGTATGATCTCCTCACTCTGCAGCCGCAGTATTTTCCATGCCATCAGCACTATCTTTCCCGCAATGAACAGATCAATGCCCTCCTTTTTCACCTTTTCCATATAAAGTTTTGAGAATGATACGAGGTCGATACGACAGGGATCCACCTCCTTCTCCATGACCAGTTCAAATATCACGGCAATGGCCCGGTCAAAGGGGTTTTTTATGAACACTCTGTTCTGGATTATGTCGATGTACTGCTGAAGGTTCTCCTCATGATGCAGGAGATCCCTTCCGGTTAGTATGTGTTGTATTATCTCCTCCTTCATTTTACCTCCACTATTTTCTCCACCTCATTCAGATTGATGTTCCCTATCAGAGCTGATACGCCGTTGCTGATGGTCACGCCATAGATGTGATGGGCATGTTTCAGGGTTATCCTGCGTAATGACACCACGATAAACTGTGCTGTTGCTGCCCGCTGGGAAATTATTTTTGCCACCCTTTCGGCGTTCTGCTCGTCCAAGAACATATCCACCTCATCGAGCACGTAGAACGGCGACGGTTCATACGCCTGAAGTGAAAATATAAAGGCAAGAGAGGCAATGCTTTTTTCGCCACCGGAGAGCGCATTGAGGTGCAGCATCCTCTTCCCGGAGGGACGCACTTTGATGAGCAGCCCCCCTTCGAACGGGTTTTCGGGGTTCTCGAGTATCAGCTCCCCTTCGCCGTCGGCCAGTTCCTGGTATATCTCTCTGAAATTGCCGCTTATCTCATCAAACACCGTGTAGAATGTATCCTTTTTCCTCTTCTCTATTTCTTTTTCCAGTTTTATCAGATTTTTTCGCTGTTCCCTCAATTTTTCCAGGTCTTCCTCGAATTTTGCACGGCGCTCATCCTGCCGTTCGTACTCCTCCAGCGCCCGCATGTTCACCGGTGCTATTTTCTGTAACTGCTCCTCTATCTGTCTCACGCTCCGTTTCAACTCGTCAATGGAAGGCAGGTTCTCCTCTTCAAAGTCGTGGGGAACATCCATCAGTTCCGCAAGGGTGCTCTCAAGCGTGGGCAGTCGTGCCTTTGCCCTGGATATCAGATCAATGGATGTTTCTATTTTTGTCGAGAGTGTGTCCAGTTTGTTTTCCATCTCCACAATTTCCCGGTAGAGTTCGTCCCTCTCGCCGGACAGTCCCTTCGTTTTCGAGAGCAGTTTCCGCTCGAGTTCCTCGTAGGTTTTCAGCTCGTTTTTGCTCTTTTCATGGTTTGCGAGTTCGTGCTCCATTTCTTTTTCTATTTCCCTTATTCGCCTCTCTGTTTCATCTATCTTTGCCTCTATCTCCTCTGCCCTTTCCCTGATGATTTCGCATTCCTTGGTGAGGGTTTTGACCTCCCCTTCCACGGCCACCCTCCTCTTCGTCAGTTCATCCACCTGCTCCTTCAGAGACTGAATTTCCTTCACTATCTCCTTGCTGACAATCCTCATCAACTCTTCATCCTTTGCATTCCTGTTCTTCTCGAGATTTTTCAGTGCCTCCTCTTCCTTTCTGATTTTTTCCTCCACCTTCTGCAGTTCTTCCTCAAGCGTACCGTGT